>JABMRO010000737.1 GCA_013202635.1 Planctomycetota bacterium | reverse complement strand
CACTTTACGTGTGCAACCGCTTTGATAATAACGTCTCGGTCATTGACCTAACTTCACGCAAACAAATAACACGAATACCCGTCGAGCGTGAGCCGGTCGCAGCGGCGCTTACCCCAAATGGCAGATTTCTCTTCGTGAACAATCATCTACCCGCAGGCGCCGCCAACAAAGGAAATATAGCCGCTGCGGTCTCGGTCATTGACACCCTGAGTAACAAAGTGATAACCACCATCGAGCTTCCCAACGGCACCACAGCATTGCAGGGAATCTGTATTTCGCCTGATGGTCGATATGCCTATGCTGCGCATATCCTCGCCCGCTATACAGTTCCAACCACACAGTTGGAACGAGGATGGATCAATACCAACGCGCTCAGTATTATCGATGTTACTAACAAGAAGTTATTCGATACGGTCCTTCTTGACGATGTGGACAACGGAGCCGCCAATCCGTGGGCCGTTGGCTGCACAAACGACGGCAAATATGTCTGTGTAACCCACGCCGGAACCGACGAATTAAGCATAATAGATGTAACCGCCCTACATGACAAAATTAGAAAATACCATGCTGATGAAAAAAATAATCAGAGCAGTTCCGCGGGACAGTCTAATTACGGTAGCTATGGTACAAGTTCAACACCTACTTCAAACATTCCCAACGAGCTGAGTTTCCTTTATGATATTCGAAAGCGAATCAAACTTTGCGGCAAAGGTCCCCGTGCACTTGCAATCATTGCTTCCAATATTTACGTTGCCGAATACTATACAGACAGTCTAACCTTAGTTGATATAAATAAAACAGCAGGTATTAAAACAGCGGCTTTGCCGCTCGGCCCGACACCGCAAATAACACAAATACGCAGAGGTGAAATGCTCTTCCATGATGCCTCGTTGTGCTTCCAGCACTGGCATAGCTGCGCAAGTTGTCATCCGGGAGGTGCAAGGGTCGATGCCCTGAACTGGGACCTGCTTAACGACGGTTTAGGCAATCCTAAAAATACCAAAAATCTCCTGTTTGCACATAGAACACCACCGGCGATGATTACGGGTATTCGGGAGAATGCCGAGATGGCCGTGCGCTCCGGAATCAGGCATATCCTGTTTGCAGTACGCCCGGAAGAGGAACTTAATTCAATCGATGAGTATCTCAAGTCGCTTAAACCGATTCCAGGCCCTTATTTGGTCAAAGGCAAACTTAGCGCCTCCGCCAAAAGAGGACGAAAGATATATAGCAAAGCACGTTGCGATTCATGTCATGATGGAGCATTGCATACGGACCTGCAGCAACACAACGTAAGCACGGGTGACGGATTGGATAAAGACAGGAAGTTCGACACTCCAGTTTTGGTCGAAGCCTGGCGAACCGCACCATACTTATATGATGGACGGGCTGCCACTATCGAAGAAGTCCTAACAAAATACAATCCGGACGATAAACATGGGCTAACGTCCAATCTCTCCAAGAAAGAGATTAGAGATTTGGCTAACTTCGTTCTCTCGCAGTAAAATATTCGAACACGATATAACAGAAGGAGGATACTAATATGAGAAAAGGAACATCTCTTTTAAATCTTACCTTGGCTTCCATACTGTTGATTTTAATCAGCTGCCATACGCTTGATGCCGGCGTTTCAGATATAACAATCATCAGTCCGTCAGCTGCAACAACCGCCGAACGTTTAGCGGCAAAAGAAATTCGCCGATATTTGTATTTGCGGACCGGCAAGCTGCTCCCAATCGTACAGACAAATAACAGGCCTCCCCTGAAAACACCGCTAATTGTGGTTGCACAAAAAGACCGTGCCGTTATTAAAATCATGACAGCCAGAAATGCAAAAGTGGCTACTGATGTCCGCTCGTTACAACCTCAGCAATATCTGCTCAAGACAATATCTATAAGAAGACGTCAGGTTGTGCTAATTACCGGCGGCGATTCTATTGGAACTCTTTATGCTGCTTACCGATTCGCCGAACATCTGGGTGTGCGTTTTTATATGCACGGTGACACAATTCCCGATGAACAAATCACTTTGAAAATTCCCAAACTGGATGAAAAGGGCAAACCATTATTCAACATGCGGGGAATCCAGCCATTCCACGATTTCCCTGAAGGACCTGACTGGTGGAATACCGATGACTACAAAGCCATCATTGCACAACTACCCAAAATGCGTATGAACTTCTTCGGGCTGCATACATATCCACCCGGTGGCGTAGGGCCGGAACCGACGGTTTGGATCGGTATGCCCGGTGATTCCAACAAAGACGGAACCGTGAAGTTCAGCTACCCATCAAGACATTTCGCCACACCCAACACCACCGGGGCCTGGGGCTATAAGCCGGCAAAGACGGGTGATTACACTTTCGGCGCGGCGCAGATGTTCGAACGCGACGACTATGGCCCGGATTATATGCGCGGCATGAATCCCTGGCCGGAGCTTTCTCAGGAAAAAGCCAACGAATTGTTTGACCGAATGGGCAAGACACTAAAAGAAGCTTTCGAGTATGCTCACTCTCTCGGCGTTAAGACCTGCGTGGGAACCGAAACGCCTCTTATAATACCCGAACCCGTAAAAGAACGGCTCAAAAGCAAGGGCATGGACCCATCCGATCCGGCTGTTGTACAGCAGCTTTACGAGGGTATGTTCCAACGAATAACCAAAGCATATCCACTTGATTACTATTGGTTCTGGACGCCGGAAGGCTGGACATGGGGCAATCCAAAAGATGAACAAATCGAGGCCACATTAGCAGATTTCCGCGCTGCGACAGCGGCAGCCGACAAAGTCAAGCCGCCTTTCACATTAGCTACCTGCGGCTGGGTTCTCGGGCCGCCAAAGGACAGGGCTTTGTTCGATAATGCCCTGCCTAAGGAAATGCCCGTAAGCTGTATCAACCGTAATGTAGGGTTTGCACCAGTCGAACCCGGCTTTGCCCTCATCGAGGGACGGCCTCAGTGGGCCATTCCATGGCTCGAGGACGACCCGGCGCTAATTATCCCGCAACTTTGGGCCGGTCGAATGCGGCGGGATGCAGCCGATGCACTCGCTTACGGATGCACGGGTCTGATGGGTATCCATTGGCGCACGCAAATCCTCGGACCCAATGTATCGGCTCTGGCCCACGCTGCCTGGGAACAAAAAAAATGGAACCCTGACTTCGGCAGGAAAATCAAACCCCCGGAACCTAAACTCTCAGAAGGTCGTCAAGGCGGCAATGCCGCCCGGTTTCCCAATAACCCAATAGCTGATACTCAACAGGACACGCTCTACCAAACCGTCATCTGGGATGTGAAAGCATATCGGCTGAAGGTGCCGAACGGTTCTTATATTGTAACGCTTAAGTTCTGTGAAGCAAATTATGACGCCGTGGACAAACGCCTCTTCGGTGTCAAGCTCCAGAATGAAAAGGTCATTGAAAAGCTCGACATCTTCGCAGAGGTTGGCAAAGACAGAGCGCTTGATTACACATTCGAAGACGTAGTGGTAACTGACGGTTTATTGACCATAGATTTTGTGAACGCAGTAGAGTTTCCGTGTATCGCTGCCTTTGTTGTGCAAAGCAAAGATATTACAAAGAAAATTAACTGCGGCGGGTCGGCATATAAGGACTATCAGGCCGACTTGCCGGCTTCAAGCTCCGACGACAGACCCCGTGACCTGCCGGCACGCGATTTCTATGCCGATTGGGCACTGACGCAATTCGGACCCGAAGTTTTTGTACCGATTGCCGAATTATTCACAACGCTCGACGGAGGCCCAATGGCACCAGACGGAGGAACAAGGGCCGCTCACCTGCCGCGTCCATCTACATGGGTCAATGGCCCGGGCGGTATAAATCCTGATAAGAGACCCTGGCAGCAGGTCAGCAATGAATATACATTCATCGAAGAAATGGCCAAATTGCGCCCGCATGTCAAAGGAGCGGGCAACCTCGAACGATTCGATTACTGGCTCAATAACTTCCGCTATCTACGGGCTATTGGAAAGGTAAACTGCACATGGGCCCAATTCAACGAAGCAATGAAAAAAGTCAAAGACGAAAAGCAACCCAAGGAACAGAAGCGATTAGCCCGAAAGCTCGCCCTGCCCTTAAGGAAAGAGTTAGTGTCTCAGGTCTCTGAAGTACACCGTTACCTTTTGGCAACTGTTACAACAAATGGAGCTATGGGCAATGTAACCAACTGGCAACAACATATAATGCCTAAACTGCTTACCGAACCCGGCCGGGAACTGGCCAAAATTCTTGGCGGAAATCTACCGTCTGACGCAGTACCTACCAACCGATATGTTGGACCGTTACGAATCATTGTCCCAACCGTACGTACAAGCCTGAATAACGGCGAGGACTTAAAGCTTAAGGTAATCATCCTGTCACAGAACCAGACCGAAGACGCGGCACTCTACTGGCGAGCTATGGGTAAGGACACATACAAAAGAACCGCCTTGAAACATATTGCACGTGGAGTTTATTCTGTAACGATTCCTGCCGGTCAGATTAAAAGCGACTTTGAGTACTATGTCAGAGTAAGTTCAACTGACGGTCAGCAGATTACTTTTCCCGCTTCGGCACCACAAATTAATCAAACAATAATAGTCAATGATATTTCCTTAACCAATTGACCGATATTGATACGGAGAAACGAATGTGAGTAAATATGATTACACCCGTCGCCATTTTCTCAAGGCCTTTGGTTTGGGAGCCGCAGCCTTTGCTGTTCATAGTTCGAGTGACTCTTCAAAGCTTTTTGCCAATGGGAACACAGACAAGAAACCCAATATCGTTTTAATATTAGTTGACGACTTAGGCTGGATAGACACGGGCTGTTACGGCAGCAAGTTTTACGAAACGCCGAATATAGACAGACTCGCTGCTGAGGGTATGCGGTTCACCGATGCTTACGCCGCCTGTGCAGTCTGCTCACCGACGCGGGCGGCTGTTATGACTGGACGCTACCCGGCCCGCCTCGGCGTTACCGACTGGATTCGTTCACGCTTTCAGGGAGGCAAAATTCCCGAAAATAAAAAGAACCCAACCGAGTATGTAGGCAGCAAAAATAAGAAGCTGCTGTGCCCACCCAATGCACTGTGGATGGAGCTTGAAGAAACCACCATCGCCGAAGCACTCAAATCGGCAGGTTATACTTCCTGCCACATCGGAAAGTGGCACTTAGGCGCAGATGACTGGTACCCGGACAGGCAGGGTTTCGATTTCAACGTCGGCGGCTGCGACTTCGGCCAGCCTCCTAATTATTTCGACCCATATTTTCGAAAAGGACAGGGAGAAATACCAACACTGAATCCTCGCCGTCAGGGCGAGTATCTTACCGACCGTGAAGCTGATGAGGCGGTCAAATTTATCCGCCGCCATAAAGACAAGCCGTTTTTCCTTTATATGGCCCACTATGCCGTCCACACACCCATCCAGGGCAAGAAAGACCTGATTGAAAAATACAAAGCGAAACCACCTACAAACCAGAAAAATCCGACATACGCTGCAATGGTTGAGAGCGTCGATGATGCGGTAGGCAGGATTTGTTCGGCGCTCGACGAACTTGACCTGGCCGAAAATACAATCATTTTCTTCACCAGCGATAACGGTGGTCTGCTCGGCCCAACAAACAACGCCCCACTGCGTTCCGGCAAGGGCTTTCCGTATGAAGGCGGCATCCGTGAACCTCTGATAGTGCGATGGCCGAAGGTCATTAAGCCGGGAACAGTCAGCCATGAACCGGTAACCAGTGTCGATTAT
>JABMRO010000736.1 GCA_013202635.1 Planctomycetota bacterium | reverse complement strand
ACTTTCTTCTTTGCTTTTTTCTTTGCCATTATTGTGTCACCTCCTTTTGGCTGACCAAAAATCCTTTTACGTTTTACTTAACGTTACAATACTGATTTACAATAAGAAACTCTGTTAAAAAAATATATAAAAAAGTTAATTATTAGTTATATTTTTTTATCGACCAAAAGTTTAACAATACTTGATAAAAATTTTGTCTTCAGTATTTTACACAACTTCATATATTGTTTACTATACTCTTTTATAAAACGATGCAAATTGTTCCGTTGTAACTGAAGTTCTTTTTAAAAATAAAAAACTGCTTTGTTGTAATTGGCCTTGTTGGAGTCGTTTTGTTTAACTTATAGGCCGATTTCAGCGTTTTTGATTGTTAAAGAAAGCTTTCATTGTGTCACTATGTAATATGTTATCAAAGTTTTATGGAACGTAAGAGTAAAGTAAAAACAAAATAACATCTTAACTGTTTTGCTGTTTGCTGGTATTTTTGCGAGTTAAAGTATTTTAATTTCTTTTGTAACATTTATTCAATAACACACACTTTAGTTGTTAATTAGTTATGGCAAAAAGAAAAATAGCTTTGTTTGGCGGCACATTTGATCCGGTTCATATCGGTCATACTACTATTGCTGCAGATGCGGCCAGACATATTGGCGCAGAGAAAATCATTTTTATTCCTGCAAAGCGCTCTCCACTCAAAGGTTTCCTGCCAAAAGCGAATGACAAACATCGACTTAAAATGATAGCTCTTGCAATTGCTGAGCAAAAGACTTTCGAGGTCAGTGATTGCGAGTTGAAAAAACCGGCGCCGAGCTATACCCTGGATACGGTAAGAAAGTTTCAGGCCGAATATGGCGACGATACTTTAATCCATTGGCTCATCGGCGCCGACAGCATCGATGATTTGACGTATTGGTACCAAATTATCGAGTTGATTGATACCTGTATTCTTATCACTATGTACAGGGCCGGCTGCGAGGTACCCGATTTTACTAAATTTGAGCCTATATGGGGCCCTCAACGCACCGAAAAACTCCAGCAAAATGTTATCCAAACCCCTTTGATTGATATAAGCAGTACGGAAATACGAGATAGATTAGCTTCCGACCGGGATGTAACCGATATGCTCATGCCCCCAGTTGCCGAATATATCCGAAAACATGGTCTTTACCAGTCAAAGTCAACAGCAGACGGTGAATAGTATATACGTTATTGGTATATGCTGTTTGTTTCGACCGATTTAAGCAGCCAGTTATACCAGTCGTCCATGCCTTCGCCTGTTTTGGCTGATATAGGAAAAATCTTAATGCCTTTATTTAGTTTGCAGGCATCGGCTTTCACTTTTTCGATATCGAAATCCACTTGCCCGCCTGTAAGCAAATCAATTTTGTTTATAAGCAGCACTTTTGACTTTGCAAAAATAGCAGGATACTTTACCGGCTTGTCATCGCCTTCTGCAACGGACAGCACAACTATCTTGCCGGCCTCTCCGAGTTCAAATGCGGATGGACAAACCAAATTGCCAACGTTCTCTATGAAAATCAAATCCAAATCTTCGACAGGTAATTGTTTGAGTGCCCGGCTTATCTGGAGTGCGGATAAATGGCAGGCGCCTTCTGTGTTTATCTGAATGGCCGGAGCTTCGGTTGCTCTGATTCTCTCAGCGTCTATATCGGTCTGTATATCACCTTCAATAACACCGACTTTAATTTTACCCTTTAGGTCGCTTATCGTTCTGACAAGGATTGTAGTTTTACCCGAGCCGGGAGATGATATTATATTCAGGCATAATTTCTTCCGCTCGGCTAAAAACAGAATGTTTTCAAAAGCATACTTTTCATTTTCGATGAGAATTTTCTTACCAATGTCAATCTTTTTCATAGTATTAGTCCGTTTGTAATTCTATTTCTTCAAGTATCAAAGGTGCATCGGCCATCAGCACAAAATCTTCACTGCCGCATTTCGTACATTTTGGACACGAAAACTCAATATCGAACTTTCCATTACAATTCCTGCATTGTCCCTGTATCGGCTTGTGCTCTACTTGAAGTTTCATACCTTCGTACGATGTGCCTTTTGTGATTGCCTCAAAAGCAAAGCAAAGTACTTCATCATTGATAGGGTTAAGAGTCCCGCAACTGATTTTGGCGCCTATGGGCCTGGCTTTATGTTTTGCGGCTTCATCTGATATTATCGTTAGCAGGCTCTCGGCCACCGTCATTTCGTGCATCAGCAAATCCTTGGCAGTTCTCGCCCGTATGGCATCTGCACAATTCTTTTTCCACCTATTTGCGTTTTCATTTCCACCAAAGGCACATCACGGCTTTGGCAAACTTCACCGATTACTTTTGCATCTTTACCCAACGGATGATTTTTACAAATCCTCAGGCAGTCATCCACTGATTCCGGCGAGACAATCGCTATAAATTTGCCTTCATTTGCGATTGTCAGCACGTCGAAACCAAGCATATCGGCGGCCGCCTGCACCACCGGCTTGATCGGTATATCAACTTCGCGAATTTCGATGCTCAGCCCGCTGCTTCTCGATATTTCATTAAGACTCGCGGCCAACCCGCCGCGCGTCGGGTCCCGCATAAATTTTATACCCCTCGTATTTTCCAGCAGTTCACAGGTTAAACCCGTCAGAGGCGCACAGTCACTTTGCATTTGCGATTGAAATTTGATGTCCTCCCGCTGTGAAATAATAGTCATTCCGTGATCGCCTATGGTACCGTTGATAATGATTTTATCCCCGACGGCAATCTTCTCAAACCCCATCTCAGCGCCGGCTAGTTTTACCCCGATTCCCGCCGTGTTAATGAAAATCCTGTCGGCGGCGCCGGCTTCAACCGTTTTGGTATCGCCGGTAACAATATTGACATTATTTTGGCGGGTGGTTTCGCCTATACTGGCTAAAATTCTGTCGAGTAACTTAAATTCAAAACCATCTTCGATTATCAATGACAACGAAAGAGCAACGGGCCTCGAACCGGCGACAGCTAAATCATTTACTGTTCCGCAGACAGCTAATTTTCCGATATCTCCGCCGTTGAAGAACAATGGTTTTACAACGTAGCTGTCGGTAGTAAAGCACAGCGATTTCGAAGCGACATTCAGCTTTGCCGAATCACCCAACTCCGAGAGAGTTTCATTATTTAAGCATGGCAGAATATGACGGTGGATTAGGTCATCCGTTAGTTGTCCGCCGCCGCCGTGTGCAAGCAGGATTCTGTCGTTTTTAGCTTCAGTCATCAGTTAATGTGCTCTTTCCCGGCCGTACTTAAACCACGCCGCACACGCCCCTTCGGAGCTGACCATACAAGGCCCAATAGGTTCCTGTGGCGTACAATTTTTTCCAAAAAGTTCACATTCTGTTGGCTCTATCAATCCACACAACACCTCACCGCATCGACATCCAGTTTTTTCTTCACTTGGTGTTTCGCTTATTTTGAATCGCGTAAAGGCGTCGAATCGGCTGTATTTTTCTTTTAATTTGAGCGTGCTTTTTTCTATCTTTCCAAGTCCCCGCCAGTAGCCGTCAACCGCCTCAAAGCACTCAGCTACGATTTTTTGTGCAGCGATGTTGCCTTCTTTGGTAACCACCGCATCATACATTGATTTAAGCTCAGCCTTACCGGCTGCGAGCTGCCGACAAATTTCACTGAGTCCTTCCATTATTTGCAGCGGCTCAAAGCCGGCCACAACGCACGGCCGACCGAAATCTTCCACAATCTCGGCAAAAGCCCCGTAGCCGATTATCACACTGACATGCCCGGGACAAAGAAAGGCATCTATCTTATCATTTTTTGCGCTCAAAAGTGCTCGCATCGCAGGGGTAACCAGTTTGTGTCCGCTCAAAATGCAGAAATTATCGACCGCCTGTTCAGCCGCCTCTTTTACTACCACGGCAGTTGCCGGCGCAGTGGTCTCAAAACCTACCGCAACGAACACGACTGTTTTCTCAGGATTGTCTTTAGCCAATTGCAGTGCATCTTCACTGCTGAGAACAACTTTGATGTTGGCTTTTGCCTGCTTTCTTTCGAGCGAGCTGTTTTCGCCGGGAACTCGAATCATATCGCCATACGTGGCGATTAAACAATCATCCCGGTCCGCTAATTGCAGAACGATATCGATATAGCCCTGGTCGGTAACGCAAACCGGACAGCCCGGCCCGGATAAAAGTTTCAATTCCTTCGGTAAAGTTGACCTTATCCCGTTTCGAAAAATAGAGACCGTGTGGGTACCGCAAACCTCCATTATATTGATTTGCCGTCCTAATTGCTTACAGGCGGCCTGGCAAAGATTCTGTGCTTTTTGAATTCTATCGAGCATAATTTAGCGATGTCATTACTGTGCGAACACAGGTCCCGTTGCTGTCCGTAATAACGCTTATCCGGAAATCTTATCTGGCGTGTCCTGAAATTCGTTAATTTGCGCAATAAGCTGCCAGGTCTTTTTTGCTTCTTCTTCATCGACGAGCGAGATGGCAAAGCCGGCATGTATCAAAATTAAATCCCCTAATTTAGCTTCCGGCAGGAGGGTAGTTTTAGCCTTCCAGCGGTTGCCCATAGCATCTACAACAGCCCTGTCCCCATCCAGTTCCACTATTCTTGCCGGTATTGCCAAACACATATGTTACCTCATTGTTCATGTTTTAGTATTTCATCATGTTGGTACTTCAACTGAGTTTTGCTGCAATTGCCGCCTGACCCAGCGATATTCCGCCATCGTTCGACGGGACGTCCCGGTTAAATAATACGGAAAAATCGGTTTTCTTCAAGAGTTTAATGCAGCGAATAGTCAAATATTGATTACAGAATACTCCACCGCTTAGTGCAACCGTATTT
>JABMRO010000735.1 GCA_013202635.1 Planctomycetota bacterium | reverse complement strand
TATATTGTAGAGTCTGCTGACGATATAGCGTTTTCAGTTGTCGATATAGAAGACGGGATTAAAAAAGATGTTATGAGTTGGGGCGACCTTAAACACAAGCTGAAAGAAGAATTCAAAAAAGCGCGGAAAAAACATGCCAAAAGCGACTCAGGGACGTTGGAATTATGTTTTTCAAAAGCCCTGGAAATCCTTAAAACAGACAAGAGCGATAAATCTATTCTCGGAAAAGGGAAACCGCATGATAATGCCATGGCTCAAGCTTTTCGAGTGAATGTTATAATTGAATCGGCAAAGGCTATTGAGAAAGCGTTCAGAAAGAAGTATAGAAAGATCATGAGTGGTGAATACCACAGTGAGTTGTATAAAGATAGTGCTGCTGGAGCACTAATTGAAGCCTGTAAACAGGTGGGGCAAAAATATATATATTGTGCAAAAGAAAACCTGAAATTAGAATTAATGGGCAGGCGTGTAATTCATGATCTGATGGATATCTTTTGGGAAGGGGCGTCAAAGGGCAGCACAGAGGAAAAGGGCTTTGCACGTAAGGTTTTTGATTTGACCTCTAGGAATTATCGTGTAGTATATGATAAGGCCATGAAAGAAAAGAAACTTCCTGCCAAATACTGTAGAATGCAACTTATGACGGATTATATTTGTGGTATGACAGATACATTTGCTTGCACGCTTCATAAACGATTGACTAATGGTTAGCTCAAAAACAGAAGAATTGAAACAACAACTTCGGATACGCCTTGGGCGGTTTATTACTACCGATTCCAAGCGGCATCATCCTCATCTTTACATCGCTTTGGAAAAAATCCGGGGGACAAGGAAGCCCGCATTCTTATGTGGCGGAGCAGTAAGAGATTTACTTTTGTGCAATAGTCATACTCCGCGCGATCTGGATATAATTCTTGGATACGTTTCAAGGGAGACACTTGCAAGTTTGTTTTCGGGCGATGTCGAAGGAGAAACCGGTCTTGGCGGGCTGAAGGTTGAAGTAAGAGATTGGTCGATTGATATGTGGCCATTACAAGACACATGGGCTTTCAAGAAGAATAAGATTTCAGGCAAAGGATTTTCAGATTATCCTAAAACGACATTCCTTGATATGGACGCAATTGCCATAGAGTTATTTTCCACAAGAAGACAGAAGAGAAAGATCTATTCAAAAGGTTTTTTTGAAGCGATATCAAGCAAGACTATAGAACTCAACTTCGAAGGAAACCCAGCTCCTGGCAAGTGTATTGTGAGGGCTTTGCAAATGGCCAGGAGATTCACTTTTGCAATTGGTCCGAAGCTTGCGCGTTACATGGTCTCTTATGTAAGACGGATGGAGATTGAAGAGTTGGCACAGATATATCAACGTCGTTACATGAGCACACGCGTCACCGCAGAAGGACTTCACAATTGCATGAAGATTATTGAAACACAGCTTCAAACATCAAGCAAGAGTCCTGTTAAGGTGTTTGCAGGACAGAATGGTGATTTCGTTGAGCGGGACTCTAACTTGTCTAAGAGCAATGGTAATTTATTTGCAATGACAGAATAACTAGAACACTTTTTCCGACCTGCTTTGCAATAAGTTCAATTATCTTCTTGTCCAAAACACGCTCGCTGGCTTTATCCAAGGCCGCGGAAAAAGCTTATTCAGCCGGGAAACCGTCTCGCCAACGAAAATTCTTGATAGTTCAATGTGATTTCTGGGCTGTGATATACGATGTTATATAGGAAATCGCAGTATAGCCAATGAACAGTGTCAACAACAGGGGCCGGCGTATGGCGAAAGACGTTTTTGCCGATTGCTGCAATAAGGCGCCTTTCGGATGCGTCTTAATATCGAAGTGAATCGTAAATACCGTGAAGGTAGGAGGATTCTAATGATTGAACGAGCCAAGAATACTATCCATGAAAAAGCATGGCTTCATTTTTGCCTGGTTCTGATCCTTTACGCGACTATTCCCGCCTCGATTCCAGAGGCATCGGCGGCGGACGCATCAACCGACAGAGTCCCATACACGATTGTCGATACGGCCCAAATC
>JABMRO010000734.1 GCA_013202635.1 Planctomycetota bacterium | reverse complement strand
GAAAAATGCAGATTTACTCACTGAAGTACTACGAGAGTCCTACGGTAAAACTGTAGAGTAAGTGAGCTAACACCGGGGGTAAACTCCAAAGCAAGTAGGCACACACCGAGGACAAGCTAAAGGCGGGCACAATAATCCTGGCCGTATCGATTATACTGTGGGCAGCGATGAGTTATCCAAAACCAAGTGAGCAGTCTTTGGAAGACTTGAACCCTGAGCAGGCCCAGCAAAAAAAGCTGGAACATTCTGTGATTGGAAGGATAGGGCAAGCCATAGAGCCAGCATTGAAACCACTTGGTTTTGACTGGAAAATCGGGACGGCCCTTATAGGCGCAACTGCCGCCAAAGAAGTGTTTGTATCACAATTGGCAATAGTATTTGCAGTTAGCTCACAAGAGGCAGGGGGGGCAGATGGTAAGAAAAGTACGCAAAATTTACGGGAAAAATTACAGGCGAATTATACGCCTTTGACCGGTTTTTGTATAATGCTGTTTTGCCTGATTTATGCACCGTGCGTGGCAACGGTTGCGATAACAAGACAGGAAACAAATTCGTGGGGCTGGGCGCTGTTTCAATTCTTCGGCCTGACGGCTTTGGCTTACGTGGTAACTCTTATTGTTTATCAGATTGGCA
Organism: Planctomycetota bacterium; assembly: GCA_013202635.1. GTDB lineage: Bacteria > Planctomycetota > Phycisphaerae > Sedimentisphaerales > Anaerobacaceae > NIOZ-UU13. The sequence goes on along the minus strand of JABMRO010000734.1, from coordinate 3,139 downwards.
GCTCTATAGCAGGTTAGAAACGCCTATTAAGAAAAATCAAAATTATTAAGACAAGGGCTTGGATTTTTTCCATTCTTAGTCTTGAGATTTTAATTGGTGTGATATAGATAGTATAATGGAGGGATTTATGATTTGCTAAACTAAGATGGAATATTGTACAATAGGGGCCAGCAGGAATTTCAGCTTCATATGAACAAGCAGAGCAAAACCGAGGTATATAGTTAGGAGCGAGTGGGTGGTGAGAAGAGCAAGCTAAGGTTAAATATGGAAACCGATAAAGGGAAAAAAGGAAATCATTTCAGCAGTCAGCAGCATCCCGAGGACGAGCTTAAGGAATATCAGGCGAAATTCAGGACCTTGTTCGACAATGTCAGCAGCGGAGTGGCTATATATGAAGCGAGAAATGACGGCGAAGATTTTGTATTTGTTGATTTTAACTCAGCAGCCGAAGAAATTGAACATATAAAAAAAGATGAGTTGTTAGGTAAAAGCGTCGCAGAGGTCTTCCCCGGAGTCAAGGAGTTCGGTCTTTTCGAAGTTTTCCAGCGAGTTTACAAGACGGGCACGCCGGAACACCTCCCCATTTCAATATATCAAGATGAAAGGATTGCCGGCTGGAGAGAGAACTATATTTATAGATTGCCATCGGGACAAATTGTGGCCGTGTATGACGATGTAAGCGCGCGAAAACGCAACGAATTAATGACTCGGATGACCGATCAGTGCTTCAAAGCCATAGCGGACTATACCTATGGCTGGGAGGTCTGGGTCGGTCCGACCAGCAGAGTTCTTTGGACGAATCCAGCAATACAGCGTGTTACGGGCTACAGTATCAAAGAGCTTATGGCTATGTCGGATTATCCAATATGTCTCATTTACGAAGAAGACCGTGATCGGATGGGCCGGGCCTTTCGGTCGGCACTTGAAGGAAGTACGGGAAATGAAGTCGAGTTCAGGCTCGAACGCAAGGATGGTAAGATAATCTGGGCGTCGATATCGTGGCAGCCTATTTACGACGACAAAGGCAATTCGTTAGGACACCGTGAGAGTATCCGGGACATCACCACTCGCAAAAAGGCTGAACAAGCGCTGGAAAAAACCGAGCGAGAAAAAGAGGCGGAGCTGCAAGCCCTGAAGGCTTTTCTTGGTAATGAGGACATCGAACCGTAACAGGGGAGGATTGGAGAAGTTATCAACGCCTGAAGGTTATTAAGCACACGGATTACTCCGGGGGCGATAATGAGTGCAGATACTCTTCGATATTGGTATAACCGTCCTGGTTGAGGTCACTATTGCCATCGGAAGCATCTTGTGGATCCAATCCGCTATTCAATTCCCAGTCATCCGGCATTCCATCATGGTCTGAATCAATTGGCGGGCTCCCGCTCGCGAGTATGGGATAGCCGCCGACATCGTCCGGCGAATCGATAATCGAACCGGTTCCTTTCTTCACATCATTGACGACGCGCTGGTCAACGGCATCGCGAAATGGTGCTGTCGCACCCGCCTTCACCAGCACTTGTTCCCGCGCCTCGGCTGCACTTGTCGTAGTAATAGCAGGAGTTGTGAATTTGGTGAAATTGCGATACTTTTCCGGAGCGACTCCCTCCTGGCCCCAGCGGAAGCCGACAATGGCCCAGTTATCCATGTTCGGGTCGGGACAATGCGGGCCAATATTGCCTTCTACATAAATTTTGGGATTACCTTCGGGGAAAAGGATTTCAAACGGGCCGGGATTTGTTGACGAGCCTGCAATGAAGTAGTTCCCGATGAAGTTGAGGAATGTATTCGAGTCATAATCACATATCTCGGCCGGGAGTACTCCCCAGTTGTAGATTACGTTGTTCACTATGTCGTGAGTACCCCCTTGAGAGATAAGCGGATTGCGAAAATCGTTGTGAGCAAGAAGGTTGTGATGAATCGATACGTTGTAAGAGCTGTCTCCAATAAGCAGGCCGGCACTGTGCGTCTTTTTGCGGTGACGGCTTCTGTTCAGGGCCTCGCTGACGATACACCACGAGATGGTAATATCGTGCACCCCGTACCAGGTGCTGACGGTCTCGTCTTCTCCCCAGCTTGCCGAGACATGATCCACCACCACATTGTAGGCATCGTCGTTCTGCCCGGCATACTTGCCCATGATACTAATCGCATCATTTATATCAGCATCGACCGGCCCTTTGTTTCCCGGTCTGACGCGAATATGCTGGATAAGTACATCGTGTGTCATAATCGCAATGCCGGCCCCCTTAATGCAGACACCGCCGCCGGGAGCGGTTTGGCCTGCGAGTGTTACAAATGGGTTAAGAATCTGCAATTCCGATTTTAGCTCGATTGTACCAGCAACACGAAAGACAATTATCCGAGGGGAAGAAACATTTACTGCAGCTCGCAGTGTTCCCAATCCATCGTCGGCCAGTGAGGTCACTTCAATCACTTTACCACCACGGCCTGCAACAGTCCTTGTGCCAAAACCTTCGGCGCCGGGGAAAACGGGCAATCCAATCTGAGGATCAAAAGGTCTCGGCGTGCTCGGATTTATTGGAGTTTTCGGCTTCAGCATTTCATTGACCATGGGAATACCGATTAGCACAATAAACGCCACCAGCAGGAATGTACCCATCGTTGCAAATATCCGAGCCATAAACGGGCTCTGCCTCGCACGGAGCATTTTTACGCCCAGATAAATAGCCGCTACAGGACACAGGGACATAGCCCCCCATATAACAAGCGGTCCGGGAAACTTCATCAAATAGGCATCGAAAATGTTGATGACTCTAAAGTAAAACAGTAGTATGAGAATCCAGAGAATCAGCGGAATACAAAGCAGTAATAAACCCAACTTTGTATATCTCCGGGACATTTTCATTTAATCACTCTTTAGGGAACCTTTAACTTTCGAAATAGACGCCGCCTTTTACGAGGGCTTTTCTCAGATCGCCGTAGCGGAGCTCTCGTGTTCCACAGTTTTTAGCGGCGCAAAGAGCGGCCGCTGTGCCTGTTGCCTGTCCCTGTCCCATACAGCATACAGTATTTCTGGTGGACATGTGGGGTCTATGGTCAGAGGTTATCATCATGCCCGCGACGAGCAGGTTCTCGATGCCCGCGGCTCGAAGAGCCCGGTACTGGATGCCGTACG
>JABMRO010000733.1 GCA_013202635.1 Planctomycetota bacterium | reverse complement strand
GTAGTAAGCAACGACACCGGCCCGGGCCATATCGCCGCAGCCCTGAGTACACCCTTGGTCCTGATGTTCAGTTGGTCCAACCCGGCCAGAATAGCTCCGTACAAAAGAATCGAATGTCTCGTGGCCCGCGAACCATTCAGCAGAGGCCACAAAATTAAAAGCCGCGACCCGAAACACAACGTCGATACTATAACCGTCGATGAAGTCTATCAAAAAGTCTGCGAACAGCTAAAAGCATAACAGAATCAAGGCATTTACCACTTGTGCACGTATGCCTTATGCACTTGTGACTACTTTAACACATCGCTCGCACAAATCAGGATGGTCGCCGTCAGCCCCGACGCTCGGCCAATAGTTCCAGCAACGCTGGCATTTATTGTAACTGCTCTTTTCTGCGGCAATTGTAGTCTCACCTGTCGTTTTTACTATCTTGACCTCACTGACAATACAAAGAGCCGCGAACTGATCAAGCCCAAACTCATTCAGAAATCCCGCATCTTCATCATCACAGCAGATTGTCACGCACGCCTGCTGATTGCTTGCAATCTTTTTCTCCTGTCTCAAACCTTCCAGGACCCGCAAAACTTCATCGCGCAGTCCCATCAGCTTTTGCCACCTCGGCTCATCGCCCTCAAAATCAATCGAATCATCCACCTTAGGCATATCGGCCAGATGAATACTTTCAACATCCTGGCTCTTGAACTCCACAGCATCCCACGCCTCTTCGGCAGTATGCACCAATATCGGCCCAAGCATCCGAATCAGGCAATCCAATATGCTGTACATCGCCGTCTGGGCGCTCCGCCGCGACAGGCTGTCCGCCGCATCGCAGTACATCCTGTCCTTGAGCACATCCATATACATACTGCTCATCTCGACTGTGCAGAAGTTGTAAAGAAGTGAAAAAACCCTGTGAAAGACAAAGTTATCATACGTCTCAGTTACACCCGCTATCAGCTTTTGCAATTGCTGCATCGCCCATTTGTCTATCTCGAACATCTCATCGTAGGCTATCGCTTTGGTATTCGGGTCGAAATCATTGATATTGCCAAACAGGTATCGCATCGTATTCCTGATTTTCCTGTAAGCATCCTGCGTCCGCCCGATTATCTCATCGTTGCACCTTACATCTTCCTGATAGTTTACACTCGAAACCCACAGCCGCAAAATATCCGAACCATACTTTTCAATTTCTTCCTGCGCATTAACATAATTACCCAGCGATTTTGACTGCTTCATTCCCTTCTCATCAACCGTAAAGCCGTGCGTAAGAACGCTCTTGAACGGCGCCCCGCCGGTCGCCCCAATACCCGGCAGAAGTGACAGTTGAAACCATCCCCTGTGCTGGTCAGAGCCTTCAAGATACAAATCCACCGGAACTTCCCAGCCCTCCTCTTTCACACACACGCTGTACCAGCTACAGCCCGCTTCGAACCAGACATCGAAAATATTCTCTTCCTTCTGCAGATCATCAAATGAAAACCCCTCAGGCAGTTTGAAATCTTCACCTAAAATCTCCTCAGGTGAATCCGAAAACCAACTGTCCGAGCCTTTCTTTGCAATATACCCGGCCACAGCCGACACCGATTCCTTGGTAATCAAAGTGCTCCCCTGCGAGTTGAAAAAGACGGGAATAGGAAGGCCCCAGCTTCTCTGCCTGCTGATACACCAGTCAGGCCGCGATTCAAGCATCCCGGCGATCCGCTTTTCGCCCCATCCGGGAATCCATTTAACATCTTTAACACTCTCAAGCGCCGTATTACGCAGGCTTTTGCCCGATTCAGGCAGCTCTTTATCGACACTGATAAACCACTGCTCCGTCGCCCTGAAAATCACCGGCCCTTTACTCCGCCAGCAATGCGGGTAGCTGTGCATAATCTCGCCCTCGGCGAAAAGCAGCTTCTTTTCCCTCAAGTGGTTATTAACGATGGTTTCAACTTCCAGAACGTTTTGCCCCTGCAGCCATTCCGGCGCCGTATCATCATATCCCCCGTCGTCCATCACCGGCGAATAAATAGCCAGTCCATATTTTTGCCCCGTTATATAGTCCTCAACTCCGTGCCCCGGCGCAGTATGAACAAGCCCCGTCCCGTCTTCGGTTGTAACGTACGGCGCAGGTATTACCATATAAGCATCCTTGTCCGTAGGATTCTTTTCCACAAAAGGATGCAAATACCGCAGTCCTTCCATGTGCTTGCCTTTTATTGTGTTTTTGCTGACAGTGTATTGTCCTTCTTTCAGACCGCCCGCCG
>JABMRO010000732.1 GCA_013202635.1 Planctomycetota bacterium | reverse complement strand
GGGAATAAGTTATGCAAAAGTGTCCAACAGTGGAAATTTGTTTTTGCATACGTCTTTGTATTCTGCTTGTTATGTGTAACGGGATGTCATCTGGTTTTATCAACTGATGAGCAAGTACGAAGATTCGAGAAAGCCGGGCCAATTACACCAGAAGTTGATGTTGATAGTTTGCTCAGGGCAAAAATCCATACCGGTTATTACCGGGTGGTTCCCGGCGACATATTGGAATTGCAGATGCCTGCCGTCTTACGGGTTGTTTCCGCTGGTATATCCAAGTGGTTTGAACCGGTGTATGGCCATAAATATATTGAGCCGTATTCTTTTCGGGTAAGCGATGCCGGAACCATCACCCTTCCGATTGTTGGCAAAATGTCTGTTGCCGGCAAGAAACCTACCGAGATAGAATCATCGATTGTAAACGCCTATTACCCTAAGTACGTTGAAAATATCCCCTCTGTTGTCTGCAAAGTGAAGGAATATCAAACCGAAAACGTCACGGTTATTGGTGGAGTGGCAAGCCCAGGCATTTATCGACTCCGCAGCGACGAGATGTCACTGGTTGCCGCGTTGATGAAGGCAGGAGGAATTGTAGAAGACGGAGCAGGTTTAATTACCATCCGACATTCTGCTGATTCCGACGAGGATGAACTATCTGAAACGACAGGTACTCCCGAACCAAACGTCCCTGCTCATCCGGTGGATACTCAAAGCAGTGATATCCAGCAAGAACTTATGCTACAAGCTGAAAGTTCCAACGTAGAACCTTATGAGAGTTATCCAGATAACAGCGAACCAAAAGAATCAGTCAATAGTATCGAAGTGAAGCGTCCCAATTCCAAACTAATAGTCCTGCCTGTCAAAGAGCTAAATATCCCATTTGCCGACGTTGCCCTCCATGATGGCGATGTGGTTGAAGTTGAAAAGCTCGACCCCGAAGTTTTCACTGTTTTGGGACCTGTTATGCATCCGGGTGTCTTTCCTTATCCTCCGGATGTTCAATATAACCTAACGCAAGCACTGGCGTTTGCCGGCGGGCCCGACCTGACTTTGGACCCGCGCTACGTGACGGTCTATCGACAAGACGCCAGCGGCGAGATTGTATCCGCCACTTTCGGATTCGACAAAAAATCTTTAGCTAAGGCATCTAATATTAAGATAAAGCCGGGAGATGTCATATCCGTAGAGATGACATTAGATATGCGTGCCAAAATGATACTTAAAGAAATGTTTTACATCAGAGTCGGCTATGACCTTGACGAGCTAATTAGGTAACAGAATTCTGTGTAAGAGAGAATATGGACAATAACAACAACACTGTTGGAAGTGGAAGTTCAAACTTGCCCCTTGCACATGGTGGTGACCTGCCACAAGAGAGTCTCTTGGAAATACTTCTGCGCCACCGGTGGCTCATCCTGCTCACTATCATATCATGTTTGGTTGCAGCATTCCTTTATCTTTTGAGTGCCACACCAAGCTATACGAGCACGTCAAGGCTGTATGTCGAACAAACTGGTCCTAAAATCATATCTGAGTACGAAGGAGTCATGACCCGGTCCAAGAATTATCTTTACACTCAGGGCGAATTGATAAAATCCACTCCTATTATTGCCAACGTAGTTGATGATGCTCGGCTCAAACGGCTAAGGACATTCGCCCAAAAAACATCAGTAACACCTCGTAAAGTAGATATGTTATTTGATTATGTTAAGGACAAATTGAATATCCCTGTCGACAGAAAAGATGATATCATCGTGGATAACCGGGTTGTTTATCTCAAAAAGAAATTAGATGTCACTATCGGTAAAAAGGATGACATTATTACAATATCGTTCGATTCTCCGTATCCGGCAGAAGCTGCGCAGATTGTTAACGCTGTGGTAGGTTTCTACATCGAATATCACGCCATCAGAAAACGCAGCACTGCCTCTGAAGTGCTAAAAATTCTTCAGAAAGAAAAAGACCGTCGCGACCAGGAATTATCCAACAATTTTAAGCTGTTGTTGGAATTTACCAGAAAAAACGGGGTAGTTTCTCTGGAAACAAGTGACAGGCATATCGTTTTCAAACGGCTGGACAAGTTGTCTTCTGCGCTGACTGACGCACAATTAGACACTATCAAAGCAAAAGCACATTACGAAGCAATCCTGAGTATGGCGGATGAGCCAGAGAAAATCAAGCAATTCGCAATGGAGCAATCCACTGCCGGTGTCCGTGTATTTGTTACTGATATCGAAACCCAATTACGGTCCAAACAGAGAGAAATAGAAGTCGAGTTAAAAAGTGTAAGAGAGCATTGTACCGAAGATCATCCGTCCATTCATGCGATTCTCGGCAAGATCGCTGAGATTAAACATCAGCTTAACGAGGAAGCAAAAAAATTTGCTGATACTTATTTGGAGGTGATGCGACTAAAATGGACAACGGTAAAGCAAGGAGAAGATGAGTTGCAGATGTCTTTTGACGTTCAAGAGCAAGCTGCTCGCGATTTTAGTGTTCAGGCTACTGAGTATTATGTGCTTGAGTCAAACTTAAAACGGACCGAAAAACTGTGTGACATTCTTGACGACCGCATAAAGGAAATCAACGTTACTGAGGATGTCGGCGCTCTTAACATAAGCATACTTGAAACTGCTCGCCCTGCCGACAAACCGTCAAAGCCCCAAAAGGCCCGGGTTATGGCTATCGCCCTGGTGATGGGCCTTATGTTAGGAGGCGGATTGGCACTTCTTCGTGACTGGATGGATTCTCGACTGCGATCCGCTGACGAAATATCATCTGTTCTCGGCGTTCCGGTTATTGGTACGGTACCGATGATGCCAAGAAAGCAGAGTGTTGTAGAGCGGGGCCAGAAGGTACACCTCGAGTCAAAATCTATCGCCACTGAAGCATATAGAACGATACGTACCGCCCTGTTTTTCGGCGCACCCAAAGGCAAAGCAAAGACTATTCTCATCACCTCGCCAGCCCCAGGTGATGGCAAAAGCAGTCTTGTCAGCAACCTGGGCATTACAATGGCACAGGCCGGACAAAAAATACTTATCCTTGACGCCGATTTGCGAAAACCCATGCAGCATAATATTTTCGAAACTGACAAGGAAAAGGGGCTATGCAGTGTGCTTGCCGGAAACATTACGCTGGACGAGGCGATCCAACCTGGTCCGGTCGGAGGGCTTGACCTCTTACCAAGCCCCTGTGGCCAAGAAGTGCCTAATCCATACGAAATACTCAACAGCAGTGCTTTTACCGAAATATTGAGTAAGCTTTCTGAACGATACGACCGTGTCATCATAGACTCACCGCCTGTTGGGCCGATTGCTGATAGCCATGCCCTTGCGGCAATCTGCGATATGACACTGCTGGTCGTCAAGGCAGACCAAGTCACGAGAAGGCTCTGCCAGCAAACCAGGGACACTCTGCTGGGCGTCGGTGCGCACATATTGGGTGTAGTTGTAAATGCTGTCTCACGGAAGCAAAGCCGCTACGGCGACTACACCAGCTACGGGTATTATAGCTACGGCCATAGGGAAAGGAAGATGTAGGAGTAAAATATCCCTGCCTGAACCGGCCAGAGAGTATCTTGCTATTGATAACATTTCTTGTAGCTAAGTGAGAATGTAATATAATTACGTAGGATTATGATATGGCCTGTCAATGATAATTTGGAGGGAAGTAAAAAGACCGTGGCAAGAGACTGCCGAACAACTTTTGACTATCTCGGTTCTATCGGGACACCGTTAAGTAAATTCGACACTATAATCGAAAAACTGCTCATAGCTCTTTTGGTCTTTATGCCTCTTGCATTAGGAGCAAGGACGGCCCGGAGCCAAGAAGTTGTCATTGGCTTATCAGGTGTTATTGTCATCTGCTTCTCGCTCAAGCTTGTATTCCATCGTGAGCAGCGTCTAATTTGGACCTGGGCATACGTGCCGATACTGGCGTTTTTACTTGTAGCGACACTCCAGCTTATTCCATTACCAGCGGATTTACTAAGCGTCATTTCGCCGAATACAACGATGTTAAAAACAGAACTCTTAGCTGATTTGCCCAGCGATGGTTCCGGCACGCCGGGACTTAAATCAATGACTGTCAGCTTCTACACAAATGCGACAAGGCACGACCTGCGGCTGGTACTGGCAGTTGCAGCAGTGTTTGTAGTAGTGCTTAACGTCTTCCGCCGACCAGACCAAATAAAACGCATCCTGATGGCTATAGCACTAATTGGTGGTATCATTGCCCTGATTGCATTGATGCAGGATATTCTCGGAAACAATAAAATCTACTGGGTTATACCAAGCCCTCATAACACAGCCTATTCAGGCCCGTTCGTCAACCATAGCCACTACGGTCAGTTTATGAGCTTGTCAATTGGCGCTGCCTTTGGGTACCTATGCGTAAAACTGCATGAGGATTTTATCGGCAGGAAAATAACACTGACTGTTCTCGCCAATTATTTCAACTTGCCTTCGGCAAGACCATTGTGGCTGCTCATTGGGATAATGAGTCTTGGTGCAGCAACGGTCTTTTTTTCTCTGACGCGAGGTGGTATGATTAGTGTGTTTGCCGCTGTTGCCTTCACCACGCTGCTGCTCGCCCGGCGACAGTCTCTCAAGGGTTATGGTTGGATAATGGTTGTGATGGCTCTTGCAACATTTGCCTGCGTTTTGTGCAT
>JABMRO010000731.1 GCA_013202635.1 Planctomycetota bacterium | reverse complement strand
TGCCGATGACTGCACCTTTCGCGATATTGGCTGCTATGGTGGGCAGGCCTATACGCCGAACATAGACAAACTGGCATCCGAAGGAATGCGTTTTACACAATGTTTCCAGGCGGCGCCGATGTGCTCACCGACACGGCACAACATCTATACCGGCCTGTATCCGGTTAAGAGCGGCGCTTATCCTAACCATACTTTTGCCAAAGAGGGCACCAAAAGCGTTGTCCACTATCTAAAACCGCTCGGCTACCGCGTTGCATTGAGCGGTAAGCGCCATATTAAACCGGAGGAAATATTTCCGTTCGAATATTCAGGCAAAGGAAATAATCCCGACTTCGCGGCCATCGATAAATTCATAAGCGAGTGCAAAGAAAGCGGAACACCTTTCTGCCTCTTCGCCTGCTCCAACGAGCCGCATTCACCATGGAACAAGGGCGATGCTTCACGCTACGATGCGGCCAAATTGAAACTGCCGCCATACTTTGTTGATACTGAGCAGACACGTGAGAATATGACGAGATATCTGGCTGAGATTACATATTATGACGGACAAGTTGGTCAGACCCTCGCACTTCTGGACAAGTACAACCTTGCGGATAATACACTGGTGATAGTGGTCAGTGAGCAGGGTTCGAGTTTTCCATTTGGAAAATGGACGTGTTACGATACGGGACTGCAGTCTGCCTTTATTGCCCGCTGGCCCAGCAAAATCAAGCCCGGCACGGTAAACAACGCATTGATAGAGTATCTGGACGTCCTACCGACATATATAGAGGCGGCGGGCGGAACGCCGCCGTCCGTACTCGATGGAAAGAGTCTCTTGCCGGTTCTGTTGGGAAAGGCAAAAGAACATAAGAAATATGTCTTCGGTGAGATGACAACGCGCGGTATTAACAATGGTTCCGAGCATTTCGGTATCCGTTCGATTCGTTCGCGAAGATTTAAATACGTATGGAACTTCACCCCGGAAACAAAATTCCAGAACGCCTGCACTAATTCGAACATCTTCAAGTCCTGGCAAGAGAAAGCGGCAACCGACAAGGATGCTGCGGACAAGGTTCGCCGTTATGAACACAGACAGGCGGAAGAACTATATGACATCACGAAAGACCAATATGAGTGGAACAATCTGGCCGACGACCCGAAATACTCAAGAGTCAAAGCGGGACTAAAGAAGCGTCTGCTGGAGTGGATGGAAGCCATGGGCGACAAAGGCCAGCAAACCGAACTTGAGGCATTTGAGCACCAGGCCAAAAACATGCCTTCAAAAAGTAAACAATCGGCTGCAAATCCCAACAAAGCATCCGGAAACAGGAAAAATAGACAGAAAAAGAAAAGAGCAGCTAATCCTTAAATGCCAAATCCAATCAACTCATCATCCGTTAAAACATCTACCTCCGGATTTGGTACGAGAAAATACGTTGCCTTGCAGCCAGGGTCGGCATATTCTGTAAGGGTCAGTTTTATGTTGGCTTTGCCTGCAGCGTTGTAATTATTAGGGTGCCAGAATTTAGCCTCACACGTTAAGCCATTGGGGCGAATAGAATCATCTTTGCCGGACAGCTTAAGGGAAGATGGGTCAAGCCACATGAGTCTCATTATTTCAGGATCAAAATCTTTTTGGCGTTCAGGATTCAGACAAAATAACATAGGACCACGCATAACAGCAACACGCCCCGCCTGACTCTTTCTTCCTTTCACCAGCCGCAACGACATCGGCATTTGCAGCCTGACTTCATCGCCGGCTTTCCACTTCCGGCTAACCATAAAGAATGAACCACTCCCGGCAGTCATCTTGGTTGTATCTCCATTAATCGTGATATTTGCTTTGTCGCACCAACGTGGAATCCGCAAATACAACGGAAAATGAAATGGCTTTGAAGGCTTGAGGTGAATAACCACATTTCCCGAATTTGGATAATCTGTGACTTGATGAACCTCAAGAGACAGGCCCTTTTGGAGATTTAAGGTGGCCGAAGATCGAGCATACATATTTATCGCCAAACCCTCATTCCTGTGATAGTAAATCATACCCGGCAATTCAGCTATAATTCGCCTGAAATTGCACGGACAACAATAAGTATCACCGTCGAAATACACACGCGGTCCTTCAAAAGGTGCGTAATATCTAAGACGACGGCCATCGGGAGACTGTGCAGCAAACAGCCCATTGTATATCGTTCGCTCCATTATATCACCGTAGATGGATTCACCTTCAATCTGAAGCAAAGTATCCAGCCATCGAACCAGATAGGCAGTGGCACAGGTCTCCCCCAATTTAAAAAATCCCTGTTGATTGCTGTGCCAGCATTCCTGATAACCGCAAAGCCCCGGCACTAACAGCCCATCTTGTCGAACTAAAAAATCGAAGGTCTTTCGCGATTGGTTCATTAGCCCTGGATTCGGTTGTATATTGTGTAACCTTAATTGCGCAAGACAATGGCACAAATGATAATATGCGTGTCCTTCGAGATTTCCCCATCGCCCTTGAATCAGCTCGGTATTCCAGTCCGGCAATTTCCTACTGTTTACACAGAAATCCAGGTATCGCTTTTCACCGGTTTGCTCGTACAAAGCAAGCATCGCTTCTTCCAAACCTGTAGTAGCGACATAGACTGAAATCCAGTCATTCGTTTTTCGATTCGGATCAACAGACCAGCACCTGATTATATAGTCCGCCAGTTTTTTGGCAGCTTCAAGCGAGGATTTGTTTTTGAAATACTTATAGTCGCTGGTCATACCCAATACGATATAGCCCATTTCATGAATGTCCCACAATTGCCACATTCGCTTTTGAGGCACACATATGCCTATATATCCGTCTTTTTCCTGAGTCTTAATAGTTTCATAAACGATATGTTTCTTTAGATTGAGGACCTTTTCATTTTTTGTATGCGCAGCGAATCTAACGAGACTGTCAATGAATTTGCCTAAACCTATGTATCCGCCCTGACGGTTTCTCTGCTTAAAGGGAAGAAGAAAGTCTTTGTCCGCATCAAGAACCAATACATTGTTGTTTATGGTTATATCAATCCGACGACCAATTTCACCGTCAATTTTCACCTGGTCAATATTGAGTGGAGAAAGTTTCTCTGCCGCATATATTGGATTGATTGTGACGCCGATAAATAACACTATCAATGAAGTTAAGGCTATCTTGATTTTCTTTTGTTTGTCCATAATGATGTCTCCTGACTGAGATGTATATTACATTTTGCAGTTATAGATATCGAGTTGACACCCATCAACACTCACCGCTAAAAAACCACCAACTACATACAAATAGACGACACCTGCCGAAGTTAACACTCGTGATTGTATAACTATACTATTTTTCGTTCCGACGCGGATGTACTTCTTTAGTCGCCTCTGTTTGTGCGAAGGAGTTTTCCACTTTTCTTGTCCCAGATGATCGCGCGAACCTTCATTCGGTGGTCACCGTGGCAATCCGTGCAAACTATTTTCTCAGGATCGGTTTCGTCGAGGGCCAGCTCTTTCCAGCGATCAACCACCTTTTGGGGCGGAATATCATTTGACTCATGGCAGCCCTGACAGGAAGTATTCGCCTTTTCTGATTTCTTTTTCAGCCAGTTAGCGATAATATCCCTGGGTGAAATATCATGAGCCGTATGGCAGCTTCGACAGAAGGGATCGATTTTGTCGGCTGAATATAAAGTCTCGGGGGGAGTTATATTATTTTCGTCGTTTTGATGCGCAGAAGATTCGCCGTGACAATTGAAGCAGCCGATATTAACCTTGGCATGGCTATTAGCGAGAAATTCGGTCTGGTAGTTTGCATGGCAGACAAAGCAGGCAGTGTTCTCATTTGCAGCCTGGGTGTATGCAGCAGCAAAAGCTTGTTCCTCTTCGCTCGGTTCATCTAGGAGTAATGGAGCACTTGTATCGATAACAAGGGGTGGAAGCCCTCCTGTAGTTTTGGTTTCATTTTCAATTACAGGGGCCGTTTGGGTTTCAGCCGGCTCAGATTCGGTTGTGCGTGTGCAGTTCAGAAGAGTTACTATCGAAAGCATCAGAAGTATTGCAAATATTTTTAAAAAGCCATTATCTCTTTTCATTTACTGTCCTTGTGAGAATGTCCACAACTAACGAATTCATATACATGTCAGACTGCAATCCTTTTTCTAAAGGATTGATTCAATGGGACAAAGAATAGCTCTGATTATCAAACGTATTCCCAGTCTTTGAGCCACTGATAGTTCGATGGCAGTGAAGCCCAGGCACTCTGCATAGCCCTGTCGAGTTCGGCTTTTTCCTTCGAGTCGAGTTCGCGACGTTCCTTAACGGCACGTGCAACGTTATCAACCTGCTGGACACTGATAAGCCCCGGCATAGGTGCAGTTATGGCCGGGTTACAAAGGATATAGCGAATGGCCAGGCGTGCAAGATTATTGTCTTTTTCATAATATGGACTATCTGGCGAACTGTCACCTTTGAACAGAGAATTGCTGGCAAATGGTTTAATACCGAACCAGCCAACGTCATATTTCCTGAGAGTCGCCCAAAGGCCTGATTCATCGGTGATGAGTTTGCTGTTTGCGGTATATGGTGTCAGGATGACCTCGACCTGCTCGGAGTACTTTTCGATGATTTCCTTAAGATTGGGCCTGTTGTGTGACGAAAAACCGATAAAGCGGGCACGACCGGTCTTTTTCGCCCAGTCGAGGGCCTTAGTAGCCTCTTCAACCTCAGCTTCGGTATGACGGCTGCTGTCAACAAGGAGACTGATTCGCCAGATATCAACGTAGTCAAGACCGGCTTCTTTCATTCCTTCGTCGAGGCCCTGTTTGAGTTTCTTGGCCGAGCGCCATTCTTCGAAACGGCTTTCCTTGATGTGCCATGAATAACCGAAGAACATCTTATCTCGTCGGCCTTTAAGGGCCTTGGCATAGGCGAGAATTTCCTCACGGCAGCATGCATCAACGTAGTTAATGCCGCGATCGATACTGCGGTTAACTACATCATAGCGGTTTTTCTGGAAGTCATTACGGTCGATGTCCGTGGTCATCCAGCCTTCCGGTTCATTGCCGCCGATTATTTTAACGAGACGCTTCCAGTGACCGCCGAGACAAACAGCGGAAATCATAAGGCCCGTTCTGCCGCATCGGCGGTATTCCATGTCGGAATTGTAATTGAGGATCTTGCCTGTATCAACCTTGCGAGCATCTACTGGATGGGTGCGACAGGAAAGAGAAATCCCAGCACCAATAGCAGCACCGGTGACCGCGCTATCTCGAATGAATTGACGACGTGTAATTTTATCGTTCATTATCTGATCCTTTACTTATTTTAACATTTTTCCATATAAAAATTCAGAGAACCCAATATAGCAGTTAGGCAAATTATTGTCAAGGCCGCTAACCTTTCGAAATTGGGTTTGATTGGGTTTGTTTTCACCAAATGTCCAATTGGTTTTATTTTCATAATTCATTGTATTGTATTGGTTTACGTTCATTTGACTTTTTTGAAATTGGGTTTGTTTTGCATAAAAGAGCGGATTCGTAGAGCATTCTTTACAGATGTAGAGGGCATCGAACTATTCGCTCGTCCTCTTAACGAGCCGGTTATTCGGATAAACTCTAAGTTCTCAAGTAAGGGGGTGTTCACAGTCATTTTTAAGAATTAAAATGGTCAATTGGTTAATTTGACTTGGATCTTCTGACCCTGTGGCCGGGCTGCGTAAGCAGTTTGTAAAAAAGGAAAACTGAAAATGTCTATTTTTCGTCGCCTATGGGCGATTTGCGTTAGCCT
>JABMRO010000730.1 GCA_013202635.1 Planctomycetota bacterium | reverse complement strand
GCCGGAGCGAGTACGAATAAAGGCAAGCTCGAAATCAAGGTTGCCGACATTGCAAAGAGCCCCTGTTTCATCGGCACCATCTCCCTGATGCCGGCGGACAACATCCAGGGCATGCGCGCCGATACGATGAAACTTCTCAAAGAACTTAACGCCCCGATGTACCGCTGGCCAGGCGGCAACTTTGTCAGCGGCTACGACTGGCGTGATGGAATCGGCGCACGTGATCGCCGGCCTCCCCGTAAAAATCCCGCATGGACCGGCGTGGAGCACAATGACTTCGGCTTCCATGAATTCATTCGCTTCTGCCGTCTGCTCAACACCGAACCGCTGGTGACTGTCAACACAGGTTTCGGGGATGCTTATTCTGCGGCCGCTCAACTGGAATATGCAAACGGTTCGGTTAATACATATATGGGGGCCATGCGGGCCGAAAATGGTGACTCAGAACCCTTTAATCTTCGCTACTGGTGTATCGGCAACGAAATGTTCGGTGACTGGCAGCTCGGACATATGAAGATGGAGCACTATGTCCAGAAACATAACTGGGTTGTAGATATAATGCGAAAGGTGGACCCGGACATCATCCCAATCGCGTCCGGAAATGCCGGCTCCTGGAGTGAAGGTTTACTTACAAGCTGCTCGAATCATATTGATCTTATGGCCGAACACTTTTATTGTCAGGAAAAACCGAGCCTGATTGAACATACCTCGCAAATCGCCAGTAACATCAAACGAAAAGTCGAATTCCATCAACAGCTTCGTGAAAAGCTGGATTCTCTGGAAGGAAAAGATATCCGAATAGCCATGACCGAATGGAACTACTGGTATGGCCCACATCAGTTCGGCGAGCTGGGAACAAGGTATTTCCATAAAGACGGTCTGGGCATCGCCAAAGGTCTGCACGAATATTTTCGTCATTCAGACATAATTTTCCTTGCCAATTATGCCCAGACGGTAAATGTCATCGGCTGTATCAAAACCACCAAAACCGAAGCGGTATTCGAGACGACGGGGCTGGTATTGAAACTCTACCGTAACCATTTTGGGACGATACCCGTCACTGTCACCGGCGAGACATATCCGCTTGACGTTGCAGCCGCATGGACAAACGACCGCAAGGCCCTGACCATCGCCATTGTCAATCCAACCGAACAGGAACATGAACTGCCGATTGACCTGGAAGGCGCCCGGCTTAGCGGAAGAGGACGGCTGTGGCTAATCGCTCACGAAGACCCTATGGCCTATAACGAACCGGGCCAAGAACCTCGTGTCCGGATTATTGAAAAGGCAATTGATGGTGTATCGAGTAAACTTAAAGTACCTGCACTGAGTATATCGCTATACCAGTTGCCCGTGAAATAACGGCAAGCTAAAGCTCAATTGTCCTGCCGGATAAATGTGATACGAGAAATATCAGATAACAGGAGGCGAACTATGAATCGGCAAAATATGTGCATCGTTGTTGTATGTCTGTCTTTACTTGTTAATACCGTAACGTTTGCGGACGAGAATCTTCAGGTCTTGCCCGAGACTATTAATGGCGTTAAGCCGGTCGATATGATGAATCATTACCTGCGAAGCCAGGCACAAAAGGAGTTTGAGAAATGGAAAGCAGATTATGAGCAGCGCAAGACGCCTGAACAGATAGCCGAGTACCAGAAGCGCCTACGCAATAAATTTCTCGAAGCCATCGGGCCTTTGCCGCGGCGAACACCCCTGAAACCTCGCATCACTGGTGAAGTTCATCGAAACGGTTATAAAGTGGAAAAAATTATCTTCGAGAGCCAGCCAAAGCACTATGTCAGCGCCGCATTGTTTTTGCCTGATTCCAGGAAGCACAAAGCGCCTTACCCCGGCGTGCTGGTACCCTGCGGCCACAGCCGAAATGCAAAAGGATATGAGACCTATCAAACAATGGGGGCACTGCTGGCCCTTAACGGTATGGCGGCATTGGTCTTTGACCCTATCGACCAGGGAGAACGCAGCCAACTGCTCTCACAGTTGCCTGATTTGTGGGGAACGAGGGCCCACACGATGATAGGGGTCGGCAGTATTCTCCTCGGCCGCAATACAGCCTGGTTTGAAATCTGGGACGGTATGCGGGGCATAGACTATCTCCAATCGCGTCCGGATGTGGACCCAAAACGTATCGGCTGTACGGGCAACAGCGGCGGCGGCACTCAGACCTCATACCTGATGTCACTGGACGACCGCATCATTGCAGCAGCGCCGAGCTGTTACATTACCAACCTCTATGAGCGCATTATGGAGCTTGGCGCCCAGGACGCCGAACAAAATATCTTTGGCCAGCTTTCCTTCGGAATGGACCACGCAGATTACCTGATGATGCGGGCGCCAACACCGATTATGATTTGTGCCGCCACGAAAGATTTTTTTGACATCCGTGGCACCTGGGACTCCTTCCGCT
>JABMRO010000729.1 GCA_013202635.1 Planctomycetota bacterium | reverse complement strand
TTAAAAGCCGAAGTAGTGAGCATGTGGACTTCGTCGATAATGTAAATCTTAAATCTCGAACGCGCAGGCCGGTAGATGGCATTCTCACGAAGCTCTCGAATTTCATCGACCCTGTTGTTCGATGCACCGTCTATCTCGATGACGTCAATATCTTCGCCGATATTTACCGCGGTACAGCTATCGCACTTACAGCACGGCTTTGTGGTAGGTTTATCGACGGCAAGACAATTAAGTGCTTTTGCCAGGATGCGGGCCATAGTCGTCTTACCGACGCCGCGAGTACCGGTAAAAAGATAAGCGTGGGCTACCCTGTCGGTCTTTATAGCATTCTTCAGCGTTTGAGCGACAGGATCCTGACCGACAACATCGTCAAACGTTTGCGACCTGTATTTTCTTGCAAGAACTGTATAAGCCATCTTAAAAAACGATTAATGATTATTGATTATTTTAAGCTACTAATTTTACTCTTGTTTAAGTCCACGTGCGGTTTTTCTCGAAGATGCAAATATCGAAGTCAATTCCCTGCCTTCCTGTAATAACGGGCATACTCGTTGCTCTTTTAATAATTTCTCATCAATGATGAACTGCATCCAGAAACATGTCTCATCGGTTTCTTCTATCACAATGCTTAATTTTGAAATAAAATTTGGCTTTGATTGTGCGATACAAGCAGCCCTGTAATTTGCTGCTGCCGAAGTTGAACACCTTATTAGTTGGCCTTTAATGTGATTACCCAAAACTGTTTTAGGCAAAGCCAAGGCCAATTTTACACAGCGGTGCGCAAAATCCTTTATTCTGTCCTTTAAATCATCTGCGTTCATTTCTCAATATTCAATTGTCAATAGACAATAATCAATATAAAAGGTGGCCGGGTTTACCCACAGCACAACCAAGCGACACGCTTATGGCTGCTCGGTTCCCCGCCTGACCAAGTTCGCGGGCTCGGCTTGCATGGGACCCGGCCCCAAAATTGACTACTGATTATTTATTTACTCGGAATATATTGGTAGTATAACAGAGAAGATGGCTATTTCCACATAAATTTTAAATTGACATTTTTTCCGGCAATGATACATTCAATAATCGATTATAAAAGTAAATATCGAAAAGCCGCCTGTGGCGGGGCCGATTACGAAGGGGAATTATCATGATAGCAAGAATTGAGGATACCTGCACTGCCTGCGGGCTTTGCGTCGATACCTGTCCTGAAGTTTTCGACATGGGCGATGAAATGGCCATAGTTATTGTCGATGAAGTACCAGCCGAGTACGAAGAAGCTGTTCAGCAGGCCGCTGACGAATGCCCGGTCGAGGCAATTATAGTCGATTAAGCAATTGTTGAAACCGCCGGATTCAATCATCGATAAGCGTAAAATAAGGATTCGCATGTTTGGTCTGCGTTTTTATCCGCAGTCATCAATGCTGCCATATCTTGATTGAGAGTGATTTAGCTATCCTGCCTTCGCAACATCTCCACCCCCAGCAAAAAGAACGTAAATCCAATTGCCAGCAGCACCAGACACGGTCTAATCATTTCCGTGAATTTGAAGTCTCGCCAGATAGCCCCTTCAAGAGCAAGTATGCCCCATTTCACTGGACTGAAATGACTGAACCGTCGTAGCCACGACGGCATAAAAGCCAGTGGCATCATTGCCCCCCCTAACATGCCCATAATCATAAGTGTTGCCCAGCCTGCTGCGCCAACACTCTGCTCAGTGCGCCCCAAAGTGCATACAAACATCATAAGGCCGACGAAACACAATATCGTGCAGAACAATCCCAGAAAAAATAACGGAAAATTGCCCATTGGCATCTTGAATATTGCTTTTGCACAAACAAACAGAATACATACTATAAAGATGCATGTCATAAAACACGCCAGGCCTTTTCCTCCGAGAATATGAGCATATCCAAGCGGGCCGATGCGCAAACGGTCAAAAGTGCCATCCGTCCGCTCTTTAACAATCGAAATTGCAAATGTCGATGTGCACATAAGAAATCCCCAGAGCAGAACCTGCGGAAATGTTATCTGAAACGGTGAAATAGGACCTTCATATTCTCTGCTAACATCCAATTTGCCAAAGTTTATTATGTCTCCTTCGAAGCCTGCACTAAAGCTCCCGTCATTGGAATCCTTTATTAAAGTATCAAAAGAGTCAAAGAAATTTAGAAATAGCTTTGCCTGCTGGGTTTCGAGCGCATTAGAGCCCTCCACTTCATCTCTCCATAGCTTAATTTGATCCCTCAGCCACTCCTGGTCATCGAATTTACTGCTAAGGGCCTCAAATTGTGCCTTGGCCAGAAGTCCCTGAAGATAGCCGCTTTCCATTCTGCGCGATGGATCTGACGCTACTTCTAATTTTGGTTCGTCGCTGTTAAACAAAGCTTCAAATCCATCTCCAAAACCGCCATTCAGAATAACGGCTGCAGATACTTTTCCCTTTCTGACCTGTTCAATTGCCTCGTCTCGGTTCAGGTGGACTACTCTTAATGTTTCATCGGACTCCAGTACTGATATGTAAGAGCTTGAAAACTCAGAATTGTCCTCGTCAACCACAGCGATTTTCATTCCAGAAGGTCCCTCGCCGGCGCCGGACCACATAAATCCAAAAAACAGGGCGAAAATAACCGGAAAACCGAAAACCCAAAACATATTACCCTTATCACTGAGCAGTACCCGCATGTCTTTGACGGCAAGAAATAATAACATCTTCATCAGTCTCGAAGCCTCCTTCCGGTCAGGTTAAGAAAAACATCCTCAAGATTGGCTGTCTGGACTTTCAACGTGTTAAAACGTACGCCGCTGCGGTTAAGCATTGCCAATGATTCCATAGGCCGGCTCGTCTCAAATCTGATTTTCGTATCTTCAAACTGTACATTCTCGCTATCGATGTATTTCTTGATGCTGTCGGGGCTAAGCAGTTTTTCAAATTCAGCCTCAATACGGGAGGGTCCGCCATGCTTTTTAATAAGACTATCAACACTGTCCATATCCAGAATTTTACCATGATCAAGGATCGCCACTCTGTCGCAAAGACGCTGGGCTTCTTCCATATAGTGAGTAGTATAGATTATTGTCCGGCCCTGATTTTTCATGGCTTCGATAGTATCAAATATCAAATTGCGAGACTGAGGATCCACCCCAACAGTCGGCTCATCAAGCAGCAACAGCGACGGCTCATGCAAAAAAGAGCACACCATATTAAGCCGGCGTTTCATACCACCGCTATATTTCGAGGCTCGATCATTACTGCGATTTTTCAACCCCGCAATCTCAAGGCAATCATCTACACGCTCCTTCAACTTTCGCCCCCTTAATCCGTATATCCTCCCAAAGAAACGCAGGTTCTCCCGGGCCGAAAGCTCTTCGTATATCGCCAATGCCTGTGGAACCACACCCAAAGACAAACGAACCTCAACCAGGCTCGGATCGGTCTTTCCGTCAAGCGACACGGTTCCCCCGTCTGGCTTTAGGAGCCCACAAAGCAATTGAATTGTGGTCGTTTTACCTGCCCCGTTCGGCCCGAGCAATCCAAAGGTCTCTCCCTTTTCCACCGCAAAGCTCACATCGTCCACCGCAACAACGTTTCCATATCGTTTCTTTAAGTTGTCAGTCTTAATCATGCGAACTTGTCCTTTTAGTGGATTGAGTCCAACCGATTTCTATTTTGAAAGCTCCTTCGAGCGCTCATATGCCCTGTTAATAGCGGCTGATATCAGCTCGCTTATCTTGCCTTCTTTGAATACTTGCAGAGCCGCTTCGGTCGTTCCTCCGGGTGAGGTAACTTTTTGGCGAAGAACGGCGGGGCTTTCACTGTTTTTATCCGCTTCGACAGCAAGCAAACCCGCTCCTTTCGCAGTCTGCAAGACCAAATCTTTCGCTACATCTTCAGGCAGACCTAATCGAATACCTGCCTTTATCATTTCTTCCATTAAAAGAAAATAATAGGCAGGCCCGCTGCCGCTCAGAGCTGTTACGGCGTCTATTAAATCTTCATTATCAACAATAACCGCTTTGCCAACGGCGGATAAAATCTCCACTGCCTTCTTCAGCATCGGCTTTGCACGTTCATTTCCAAACAATGCCCCGGCCCCCTGTCCGATCAGGGCCGGTGTATTGGGCATGACACGAATTATTGCAATATCCCCCAGGACGGCGGCGATATTGGCAACCTTTATACCTGCGGCGATGGATATAACAAGTTTTTCGCTGCCTATAGAGGTTTTGATACTTTCCAGCGCATCGGTCATATTCTGAGGCTTGATACTTAAGACGATGGTTTGAACCTTTGCCGCCAGCTCACTGTTTTCTTCGCAGGCAATAACACGATATTGTTCAGAGAGGAATTTAAGCCGCTCGGCCCTGATATCACTTACAAAAACATTTTCAGGGCTATAAAGTTTGGCGTTTATTACACCCTTTATAAGGGCTTCAGCCATATTGCCGCCGCCGATAAAACCGATTGTATCCATCTTTTTCCTTCTTAAAGACAAGTTAACTGTTCGGATTTTTCAAGATTATTCCCACAATTAAAAATAAGCTTCCGTTATAACTTACCGGAAAGGTACTCTTCTTCACTTACTAAAGCAGACTCGTTTACTGTTCCTTCGGTTTTTTCATAAAACTTACGGTTGAAAGGATAATCGTCGAGCCGTAAAATTCCGGTGCCACTCCCGAGAGCGCGACATGCTTCGATAATGAAATTGACACCAAAATCACCTGAGATTCTCGTTTGTAAGACAAAAGCCTCTTTATAGATATTGTAATGATTTTGCCTGTTGTGCCTGTTCTTTAACCGTATTATGCCAGCCAGCTCCTTCGTCTGGTTCGGCCTAAAATAATATAATTTCCAATCGTATTTAGCAGGCAATTCAACCGGTTCTCGAACTAATGCTCCGTCCTCTTTTTCAAAATATACTCTGCTCTGTTCGGTGTCGAACACAAGATAAGAATCATATAACAGATCATCTTCCTTTCCTGCTGCACGAAGCCATTTATTGACAGAGTCCACAATATTAACATTTACCCACGTAAAAAGCAGTTTCTGCTCGGTTCTAAGCTCCTCCCTGTCCGTCGAGGATTGACCTGCACTAAGGCTCACCATATAGACGGACAACGAACAAATAACAAGTAAGGCAATCCCGGCAAGAAAATACATAGTTATATTTCGTATTAAACCGTCTGTTTTTGAAATTCTGTTCTTTGATTGATTTACTCTGCCCCACATTTCTCAAACTCCGAAAATATTTAAATTTTTCCTCTCCATCAGGACAAAAAAGTAATATCTTCACACCACATAAATGCTTTACATTTTATATCAATATCATACAATTGACTGCGGCTTGCCAAAGTTTAATATAAGGATAGTCACGGAGAAAAGCAATGCAAAAAAAAACCGAATATTCCGAAGCAATCAGAACGAAATATCCCGAACAGGTGGTTATAGCCATCGCCAAAGACAAATCAGGCCGGGCCAATCCTGTTACGCTGGGCTGGACGATGATTGTATCGGGAAATCCTCCGATGATGTCAATAGCCGTTGCAAAGAAGCATTACTCGATAGAAGCCATCACGCATTCGAAATGCTTTACGATTTCCTTTCCATCGGCCCAGATGGCCGATGCGGCCTTATTCTTCGGCTCGAAGTCCGGCCGGAACATCGATAAATTCGCAGAGTTCGATTGCAAAACAGAGCCGGCCCAGGCAATTGATTCGCTGCTGTTGGCCGATGCGGTCGCCAATTTCGAATGCACACTGGAATCGCAGATACCCGCCGGCGACCATATAATCTTTGTCGGTAAGATTGTCTCCTCCCATATCAACACGGAACCGAAAAAACGCCTGTACACCATAGGCCCCGGACATAAATTAGGCCCGGCCTCCTGAAAAACCGCCTCTTAACGTTAATGGGTAGCTTACTTGTCATTCCTGCAAAAGCAGGAATCCAGAAATAATCAATCATCATTAATCATTTAAATGCCCTTCTGGGAGCTTAAAATTGAAAGATAAGGGAGCAGTATGTGAGACTCTATGAATAGGCTTAACTGCCTTTTCGTTGCACTTCTCCAGAAGTTATATCAACGAGGTATGCTAATATATAATAAAGGGATTTTCCTTGACGGGAAGGTATATAATTTGGTATAGATAGTATATTCGGTGAAGCTTATGTCTGTGGAGACAGATAGATAGTGATTTTTGTCT
>JABMRO010000728.1 GCA_013202635.1 Planctomycetota bacterium | reverse complement strand
TGCGTACCCTGTGATGTCCTCGAAAACAGCTCTATTATTATACAGTTCAATGAATTCGAGCGTCCCGGCCTCATCGACCGGATGGTACATTATCTCGCTCACCACAAGTCCCAGGCAGGGTTGTACCACACACAAGGCAATCACGCAAATCATCGCAAACAGACTCCATCGATACTGCCCCTGGTCTTTCATGTATGTTCGTCCCTTTCTCCAATTATAGTGGTCGGATCCCGTCCCATCCAAGCATTCATACGATCCTGCCGATAATACATTATTATAGCAATAATCCTTGATATCACAAGCGTAATTTCCATCAAACTCAGGGATTTATCCTAAGTGAGTTGCTTTTTCCTTGACTTTTTTGTATAATCGTGTATAATTATACTTACTTGGGAGGTCAGTACGGCTTTGTATGTACAAAGCTTTCCTGCCTGCGGCATTAAACCAGGGTGAACAAGAACCAACGGAGTTTTTATATAAGGGGAGAATGATGAAAAGACGTAAAAATTCAACTTTACTAAAGCTATTGACACTGATAACAGGGCTCTTCTTAGCCGTTACAGTGATGGGATGCCATGATCCGATAGTCGCCGACTGTGAAGCAAAACACCTTAGACTCGGCGAAATAGCCAAGCAGCAGCTTCAGTACGGCCTGTCTTCTTACCCACTGACCACACGACAGGGAGAAACATTCCATCCGGCACCATAGACGTATTTGAACGACATGTTGCCAATATAAAAAAACGCCCTAACAGGGCTCGTCATTAGTTACAATCCAAGGAAAACAGCCGCCGTCAATCGGCGATTGTTTTCTATATATCCTTATCGGACTGATTCCAGAACAGTTCCCTCTGTCTCCCTTTCCCTCTATATATATTTCACGTTTATACACCCATTCTATAAGCCCGCCAGGTATTTAACCCGTCACGACCTTATACATAATCACTTTAATCTCACCAGCAGTTTCAGAAGTAATAATACAGAATTTGAAAATCTGATGTGAACCGTTTAGAATATACAATTATGGAACGACAGCTAATTGAGTTGTTGCAGCAAATGTTTGCACAAGGAGAAAGGTATGCATAGAGTCAATCCGACAAGACGTGATTTTTTGAAAACCTTGGGGATGGGAATTGCATCATTAGCTTTACCGGGATGCTCGAAGGCCATAGCGCAAAGAGGCTCCCGCTACTCGGGCAAAAAGCCGAATATTGTCCTTATCATGGCCGATGATTTGGGATACTCCGACATCGGCTGTTTCGGTGGAGAAATCAGAACACCGAATCTCGATAGATTGGCAGCCGGGGGAATGCGGTTTACGCAGTTTTATAACGCCGCCAAGTGCAGTCCGACACGGGCATCCCTTCTGACAGGCCAATATGAGCATGCTGTCGGCGTACAGAATATGGAGTACGGCGCTACATTCGCCGAGGTCTTGCGCACCGCAGGTTACCGAACAATCATCTCCGGCAAATGGCATCAAAAACCGCTTCCGACTACGCGCGGGTTCGACAGGTATTTTGGCCTTGCAGACGGATGCTGCAATTACTGGAACCCCGGAATCGAGGCCCGGCCCGGTGAACCAAAGCCCGGCCGCAAAAAAGCGGCGCCCCGCCGCTGGGCCATTGAGGGCAAGGCCATCATGGGATACGTCCCCGAAGACAAGAACTTCTACACCACCGACGCTTTCACGGATTATGCAATCGACCGGCTTGGAGAATACAGGAATGAGAACAAGCCGTTTCTGCTTTATCTGCCTTATACCGCGCCGCATTATCCGCTGCACGCATGGCCGGCCGACATCGCCAAATACCGCGGCAAATACAAAATCGGCTGGGACAAGCTTCGCCGGCAGCGCTACGAGCGACAGATAAAGATGGGCCTGCTCGATGCGAAATATAAGCTCTCTCCACGGGATGAGCGCGTCCCGAGCTGGGAGTCGCTAAGTGAATCTCAAAAGGACAAAGCCGATTTGAAAATGGCTGTTTACGCCGCGATGGTGGACCGAATGGACCAGGGGATAGGCAGGGTGCTTGCAAAAATAAAAAAGCTTGGCAAATGGGACAATACGCTCATACTGTTTCATGCTGACAACGGCGGCTGCCCGGAAACGCCCGATACAACTCCCGATATACCACCCGGACCTGTCGAGGGTTACCGCGCATTGGGCCCGCCGTGGGCCAACGCCAGCAACGCGCCGTACAGAAAATATAAATCCACCGACTATGAGGGTGGCGCCTGCACGCCCTTCATAGCTTCCTGGCCCGGCGTTATCAAGCCGGGAACCATAAACAACCAGGTCGGGCATATAATTGATATTCTTCCAACGTTCATGGAAATGAGCGGGGCTGTCTATCCCAAACAGCTCAACGGCAGAAAGCTCAAACCGCCGTCGGGCAAATCACTGCTGCCGATTTTCCGGGGAAAACAAAGGAAGGGACACGATGTATTGTTCTGGCAGTTCAGCAAGGCCAAGGCCGTTCGTACAGGCAAATGGAAACTTGTTCGCTACGGCCAGGCCGACTGGGAACTCTACGACCTTGAAAAAGACAGAACAGAATTGAATAATCTCGCCCGGCAATATCCACAGAAGGTCAAACAAATGGCGGCTATGTGGGAAGACTGGTGGATAAAGTGCAAGGAGAAAGGATAAGTTTTTAGGCTGTACTCGCTGCAGGAGACAGAGAATATAGAATTAAGAAGTTAGAATAAATTACGCAACAAAGCCTGCCCTACTTGCCCACCGTAGTCCCGATTTTCTCGGGACAAAGGTGGGTGCAAAACCCAATGTGTGCGAATTGACAAAGCGGAGTTAAAATGGCATAAATAATCGCAGAGATTTTACTTGACGGGGTAGCGGCTAATATGGTATAGATAGTATTGGTGGAGTTTGTGCCTGTAGAGTAAAGGCATCGGTAGCTTTGGTCTTCGAGGCGGGCGCAATATCAGTAATTCTTCAGATAGAGGAGGAGTCAGGACGTGTGTACGGAGTTTCAATTGAAATTTTGCATTTCAATTAACAACCTATATTCATTTTTTAAAGGAGGATTATTATGTGTAGAAAATTGATGTATTTGGCTTCTTTTGTTTTGTTGTTAAGCGTGGTTGGCAGCGCCAGAGGCCAGTTGGGCAAGGGCTACATTCTGTACGAGTACTGGAATGATATAACTGGTACGGCTGTTACCGACCTCACCAATGATCCCCGTTACCCTGACAGCCCGGATGAGAGTAAGTGGTGGGAAACTTTCGAGGGAGATGTTGACTTTCGTGATAACTACGGCATACGTGCCCGTGGTTATTTATACCCGCCGGCAAATGGCGATTACACCTTCTGGATTGCCGGTGACGACGAATGCCAACTGTGGTTAAGCACCGATGACGACCCGGTTAACGTAGTGCAAATCGGCCATGTGACGGGCTGGACGCCTGCACGCGATTTCACAAATACCGGTGGAGGAGTCGGAGGTCCCGAGCAGAAATCCGATGCAATCACTCTGCAGGCCGGGCAGAGGTATTATGTTGAAGCACTGATGAAGGATGGCACCGGCGGCGACAGCCTGGCTGTTGCATGGGGAGGTCCGACTATTGGCACCGGCCCTGTGATTATAGAGGGCAAGTATCTGTCACCCGTTATAACTTCTTTTGCAGAAGTCATGCAAGCTGCACGGGAACCCAATCCGGCTGATGGTAGCATATACTCCGATACATGGGCAAGCATTACCTGGACGGCGGGATTTACTGCTGCCACGCACGATGTGTACTTTAGTGATAATCTTACCGATGTCCAAGCTGGTGCTGCAGATGCATTCCGAGACAACCAGGTTTCGACGGATTTTATTGCCGGTTTTCCAGGATTTCCTTATCCGGATGGTTTTGTTCCGGGCACAACTTATTACTGGCGGATTGACGAAATTGAGGCAGACGGTACAACAATATACAGGGGCAATATCTGGAGCTTTATGGTTCCCCCAAAGACAGCCTATGGCCCGGACCCAATTGATGGTGCCGAGTCTGTAGATCCGAATGAAACCCTTACCTGGGAGCCCGGTTTCGGTGCGATATTGCACTACGTGTACTTCGGGGATGATTATGATGCCGTCAGTAATGCCGCCGGAGCTATGCCCTGGGGAACTCCAACCTACAGCCCGGGCACTCTTGAATTAGGGAAGGTTTTCTATTGGCGAGTCGATGCGTTCCACGGCGCCGAGACTTATAAAGGCGAGGTCTGGAGCTTTTCTACTCCGGGCGCTGTCGGGGGCCCGATGCCTTCTCATGGCGCTGTGGATGTGACGCAGACACAGATTCTCACGTGGGTCGCAAGCAACAATGCCAATTCGCACCAGGTATATTTCGGTATGGATAAAGACGCCGTACGTATTGCTGATACAGGTTCTCCCGAGTACAAAGGCAGTAAAAACCTTGGTTCTGAGAGCTATGACCCCGGAAAACTCGAATGGGATTCGACCTACTATTGGCGCGTTGATGAAGTCGAGAATGGCGGTACGACACAGAAGGGCATTGTCTGGAACTTCACAACGGCCAACTTCCTTATCGTGGACGACTTTGAAAGCTACAACGACATTAATGAAGGTGAGCCCGGCAGTAACAGGATATATCTTG
>JABMRO010000727.1 GCA_013202635.1 Planctomycetota bacterium | reverse complement strand
TCCATTCTTGCCGCGACACGAAAACCTACCCTGGTCGGCATATTTGATTTTATCAAACCGGTAACAACCGTCGCCTGGGGCCGCTGGGTGGCTAAGATAATATGAATACCTACCGCGCGGCTCTTCTGGGCAAGGCGGACGATATAAGCTTCTATTTCCTTGGCCGCGGTCATCATCAAATCCGCCAGCTCATCGATTACTATCACAATATACGGCAGTTTCTTAGGAATCTTTGCTTCTTCCTCTGCGCAGCTTGGCTTAAACCTCTTGAGGACCTCCTCGGCACCGAGCCTGTTATACTCAGCGACATTCTTTACCCTCGCCTCGGCCAGCAGTGCATAACGCTCATCCATCTTCACGGTGGCCCATTCAAGAATCTGAACAGCCGTTGAAGTCTCGGTAACTATCGGGCACATCAGGTGCGGAATAGTATTGAACGCCGTCATCTCGACCATTTTCGGGTCAATCAGAATCAACTTTACTTCGTCCGGCCGCTTCGTAAGCAATATGCCCGTTATGACACTGTTTATACACACACTTTTGCCTGAGCCGGTTGTTCCGGCGATAAGCAAATGCGGCATCTTGGTAAGGTCCGAAACAAGTGCTTCGCCTGAGGAGTCCTTGCCCAGAAAAAGTGGTATCTGCATCTTCCGCGGTTTGCTGCCTGCCAGCTCCATCATACTTTTCATGCGAACTTTTTCTTTTTCGCTGTTTGGCACCTCGATGCCAATCGTATGTTTACCCGGCAGGGGGGCGACAACGCGAACCGCTCCGACACCAAGGGCACGGGCCATATCGTTTGCCAGCGCGGATATCTGGCTGACTTTCACTCCGGCTGCAAGCTCCAGTTCAAACATGGTTACGACCGGGCCTGTCTCGGCCGCGACCACACGCGCATTAATATTAAACTCCGACAGCAGCCTCTCCAGAGCTATCGCCTTGGCCTTGACGACCTTCTCCTGCACCGCAGTAAAACCGTATTCCGGCTCAGCCAGCAACTCCAACGGCGGCAGTTCATAATCATCATAAGAAGGCTGAACCACCGAGCTTTTGGATGTCTTGGCGCCTGGGCGGCCGGCCTTTTGACTTTCCGGCTGTCTCACAGGGATAATATTTATTGGCTTGACTGCGCCAACGTCTGGTCGTTTCTGAACTTCGCTGGTAACCACCAGCGGCTTTTGCCTGGCGCTTAGTTTCTGCCATATATCGGTTAGCCCTTGTCCGATTATGGCCGACTGCTTTGTTGCCGACCACGCCGGAACTGCAACGCCTGTTATTTTTTTAAGCCCAAAATCGAATGCATGCAGAACCACCAATATGAAATTATCCGCCAGCAAAATAGTTCCGACAATCCAGATTGCTGAAACTAATATTAAAGTACCCAACGTTGCAAAATGGTTTCGCATAAACTGGGCCGCCCCGATGCCTAACACCCCCCCTGAACCCATAGGAAAATTAAAAAATCGATAAGGCCATAAACACTGGAAGCTCATCGAAGCCGCCACAGTTGTCAGTCCCAGGCCGATTGTACGCAAAATCGGCTGGCCCATTGTTTTATGTGCGAGCTTGGCAAGCAGCAGATAAATTACAGAGACTAATATCACAAACACCCCGGGCCCGATATAGTACAGCAAATAATATGCACAGAATGCACCTACCGTCCCGCACCAGTTAGCAGGGGGATTATTCTGAGGATACACAAATCTGCTTGGCCAGTCTCCGATATCGAAACTAAGGCAACTGCACAAAATAATTAAGCACGTGCCGATCCCGATGCACATCAGCGCAGCCTTGGCCCCGAAACGTGATGTTTCGCCTTTGGAGACTCTCTTATATGATTTCTTCTTTGTCACGTTTCTTATTCTCTGTCAAGTCCGATAAAAAAGACACAATATGCGCAATCAAACCTCGTGTCCACAAATGGACGTAATCTATATCGGCAGCCCTTCGACTTTTTCTGCAAAATTGCTTAGCATCAAAAAACGCAATAAAACGTGCTTTTATCTGCGATACTCGCTATTTGAGAAATAGCGGCCTTATATGTCGTTCATAGATGTTCTCTGTTACGTTCTGTGCTATGATGTCCTCGTATTTATCCAGCGCATCTAAAAAGCGTGTCCCCATCTCAGCGACGACTTTGTAAGCAACGTGAAGAAGCTGACGTAAGTCGGGGTTATAATACTCACAGGATTGGTCGTGCCGCAGCGCCGAGGCAAATCTTTCCCCGTTCCATTTATCAACCTCTTGTGCATCAGGCAGTTTCGCTCTTTCGATATCGATAACCGTCTCATACGGCCCGCAAAGCTCGTCCATTCGCGATAAAGCTTTGGCATATGCCTCTTTTGCGATTGACAAGCCATCACCTCCGCCCATCGCCAGGCCGATCAGCTCTTCCAGCCACGTTGTACCCGCCGTTTTAATATGCAGCCCCGCGTCGAATTTCTTGATTATCCCGGCTATCGGTGCGTAAATTGAAAATTTATCACTGCCGGAATGAATGCTGAGTTTTAGGTTTTCAGGCAGGCCGAATTCTTTGAC
>JABMRO010000726.1 GCA_013202635.1 Planctomycetota bacterium | reverse complement strand
GAGTTTGGCTATTACAAGGGATTGGCTTTTAAGAAACTCGGGCAAGTAGATAAGGCCAGGAAGATATTTGACGAATTGATTGAGTCCGCAAAGCCCGGTCCTGCGGTGACATTCTTTGCGAAATTTGGAGAAAAACAGACCCATAATATTAAAACGGCAAATACCCACTATGTGCGGGGCTTGGGATACTTAGGTAAGGGTATGCAAACAGGGGCTAAGGAAGAGTTTGAGAAAACGCTTGAGTTAAACATAAATCACCTGTGGGCCAGAGTTCATTTATCTGAAGTGAAAGCAAGGCCCTGACTTCGCCGAATCGGCTCAGGAAGGCGTATCGGAACATGTCAGGACTGATAATATTAGCAAAATGCCGCATATTTTTGCTATGAACCGGTTGGTGTTGTACAAATATTTCGTCCTTGGCAGGCACACTCACTAATGGTAAAATTCACCAATCATTCAAAAGCAAATATTTAATCTACGATGAAACGATAGATTTAAATGCTTACATTTAATGAACAGCTCATCAACACTATGAAAAAGGAGGTTGTAATGGACAAAGAAATTAACCGAAGAAAGTTCCTGCAAATAACAGCGGCTGGAAGCACTTTATGCCTTGGAGGTTCTGGAATTTTGGCGTTTGGCGCAAATCCACGAGGTTCCAGACTTATAAGCCCGGGCTGCAGAGGAACAAAAGTTAAAGTGGCCAGAATTTATATGGGAACCTCACACGGCCTCTGGCCCAAACCTAAGATGGACTTCAGAAATGAAATCAGATTTTATGAATCCGAGTTCGCAAAACTAAAAGACGAGTTATCTGATGTAGAGTTTGTTTTCGACAGATTGATTACCTCTGCAGAACAGGTTGGACCCCTCAAGAGCAAATTGAAGGAAATGGACGGTATCCTTTTGATTCATTTCAACATTGGAGTAAGACCTATATTAAACGAAATTCTCAGTGTAGGTAAACCTACAGTAGTCTTTGCCGTTCCATATTCCGGGCACGGCTGGACCGGCTTCGGCGCTCTGCAAAAGCAACCGCAGGGGGCCAAGTTGGAGTGCATGCTCACCAGTGATTACAAGCAATTAGCGGTTGCAATAAGACCTTTCCGTGCAATTCATCATTTAAGAGAAGCTAAGATTCTTAACCTCACAACCCGTTCATTTACGAGCTATGCCAAGTCTATGAAAAGCAAATTCGGCACAGAGATTAAACAAATCGGACTTGAGCAGGTTGTAGATGCCTATAAAAGCGTGAGCGACAGCCGGGCAAAAGCCGAAACCACCCAATGGATAAAAGGAGCTTCCGAAATTGTGGAACCTTCAAGAGCAGATATATTCAAATCCTGTAAACTCGCATTAGCTCTTGAAAATATTCTGGACCAGGAAGATGCAACTGTAATGACTATTGATTGTTATGGCACCATGTGGGACAAAACCATCAAGCTGCCCGCTTATCCATGTCTTGGCTTTACGAGGCTTAACAATATAGGATTAGGCGGTATCTGTGAATCGGATTTACGGAGCGCTATGACCCACATAATATTACAGGGACTGTCAGGAAAACCCGGTTTTATAAGTGACCCAACTGTAGATGAATCCAAGAACAGCATCATATTGGCCCATTGTCTGGGAACAACGAAAATGGATGGTCCCAACGGCCCGGCCGCCCCGTACAAATTACGAACTGTTATGGAACGAAGAGAAGGAGTCGTACCGCAGGTGTTTATGCGCATCGGTCAAAAAGTTACCCAGGCGTTA
The DNA here is from genome assembly GCA_013202635.1 of Planctomycetota bacterium. GTDB lineage: Bacteria > Planctomycetota > Phycisphaerae > Sedimentisphaerales > Anaerobacaceae > NIOZ-UU13. Next base: position 8,489 of record JABMRO010000726.1, on the reverse strand, counting down.
TTGGTCGGCACTGATAATTTGCTATACTTCACGGGCGAAATCATAGATGCCCCGGATATAGACAGAGGCTGTCGTACCAAGATTACGGTCAAGATTGATGGGGATGCTGAAAAATTATGGAAAAACTGGTCAAGCGGATTACATCGTCAGACTTGTTATGGAGATATCACCAAAGAGCTCGAGTATTTCTGCAAGTTCAAAGAAATTAAAATGGTCGATGAGGCTGTATAAGCAAAAACAAGTGAGTATCGAAGCCCGGCTCAGACACGGTTTTTTCCTTTGCTTGGCAGCAAAGTTGTTAATATTCTTTTGAAAGGAAGATTTATGAATCCCGTTAGAAATTGTATAGCGAACAATAATACGATAAACTCCATTGGAAATTCTATAATCAGATTATGTTCGACAAAAGACAAGATTTCTAACGGGATGAATCGGCGGACTTTTCTCAAAGCCACGGGATTGGGTGCTGCATCGATAGTTTTACCCACGTCAATACTCACCGCAGAAGAACAAAAGGACCACATTCTCGACAAGATCGATACCCGCATCGAGAAATACCGTAAGGGCAGTGCATCCTTGAAACTTCTTGGGCCGGATGGGAAATCGCTTAAGAGTGGTTCAACCATAAGTATAAAGCAGACGCGACACAAGTTTCTGTTCGGCTGCAATATTTTCAAGCTGAACAGGTGCAGGACATCTGAGGACAACGCCGCCTACGCTGAGCATTTTGCTTCGCTGTTGAACTTTGCTACGCTGCCTTTCTACTGGTGGAATTACGAACGACAACGCGGCAAACCGGACGATGCCCGAACCGAGGAGGTTATCCGCTGGTGCAAGGGCCAAAACATAGTAACCAAGGGACACCCACTGGCCTGGAATTACGCCCAGCCTCGCTGGCTTCCCAATGACCCTGAGGTAGCAATGCGGCTACAGATGAACCGGATTGAGCGCTGCGCCAAACGATTCAAAAACGAAATCGACATCTGGGATGTAGTTAACGAGGCAACACATTACGACCGCCCCGGCTGTAAGGAGCGTGCGCCAATATTGACCGAAGCTATCGCCAAAATGGGTGTCGGGGCTTATGTTCGTGAGGCATTCAAGAGAGCACGAAACGGCAATCCCAAAGCCACACTACTCATCAACGACTATCGAACCGACCAATCTTACGCCGAAAAGGTAATTTCAAAATTGGTAGATGATAGTGGACAACCGCTTTACGATGTCGTCGGCATACAATCACATATGCACGGCGGCTATTGGGGCGCACAGAAAGCATGGGAAACCTGTGAACGGTTTGCAAAATTCGGAAAACCGCTGCATTACACCGAGATGACTCTTGTCTCAGGCAAACAGGGCTGGGAACTCCAAAAGGAACGCAAAGACCCCAATTTCCGTTGGGTGAGTACACCCGAAGGAGAAAAACGACAAGCTCAGCAGGTTGCTGAGTTTTATCGTGTCCTTTTTTCCCATCCTGCCGTTGAGGCGATTACCTGGTGGGACTTCACCGATCAGAATGCGTGGCAACAAGCCCCGGCCGGGCTTGTTCGGGCCGATATGACACCTAAACCTGCTTACAACAAATTAGAACAGCTCATCAAAGGCAAGTGGTGGACACAAGTCGAAACAACAATCAAAGCAGCAGGTAAAGCAAATTTCCGCGGCTTTTACGGGCAATACGAAGTTACCGCAAGCATTGGCGGCCAAAAACTTACCGGCACCTTTGGGCTCGATAAAGCCACAATGCAAACGATAAACGTCCGATTGATTTGATTGAAACATATAAAGGAACAATCGAGCAGGTTAACTTTATAAGTGCCATGTTTTGAACGCAAAAAAGGAAACTAATTGCACATCGATTTCAGCACGTTATAATCTCACCAGAGTCGGTTTATTCCATATAAGATATATGAATGGTTGATGAAAGGAGAGGCTATGAAAGGTATAGGTGTGCTTAAAAACGCTGCTTTTTATGTAAGGAAAATCCTATGAAACGTCGTGATTTTTTGAAGGTTGCCGGCCTTGGAGCAGCAGCACTTGCAATGCCTCGATGCGCCCAGACACAACGGCACATAGCGACAGGCAAAAAGCCTAATATCATATATATAATGCTGGATGAGCTTGGCTACTATGAGTTGTCCTGTATGGGCAATAAATATCTAAAGACCCCCAATATCGACCGAATGGCAACGGAAGGCATGCGTTTCACTCAAGCGTTGGCAGGTGCCCCGGTATGTGCACCTACCCGCAGCGTATTGATGACAGGCCAGCATACAGGACATACGACCGTACGGACCAATCCCGGCGGCGTGCCTTTGCGAGCCGAGGATATTACCATTGCCGAGGTTCTCAAAAAAGCCGGCTATGCCACCGGCGGATTTGGCAAGTGGGGCTGCGGCGACCGAGGAACTACAGGCGTTCCTGAAAAACACGGCTTCGATATTTTCTTCGGGTACTATGACCAGGTCCACGCCCACTCATTTTTCCCCAACTATCTTATACGAAGCGGCGAAAAAGTACCTCTTGAAGGTAACACAGGGGACTTCTACAAAGGAAAACAATTCTCACAATATCTGATATTCGATGAGTCCATAAAATTTATTCGTGAGAACAAGAACAGGCCTTTCTTCTGCTACTGCGCGTGGACGCCGCCGCACGGTCGCTGGGGAATCCCCGAGGACGATCCGGCATGGCAACAATTCAAAGATAAACCATGGAACACAGGACAAAAAAGACCTGAGGATGCAAAGGTATATGCGGCCATGGTAACGATGGTTGACCGCCAAATCGGACAGATTTTCACTTTGCTCAAAGAACTCGAAATTGACGATAATACGATTGTATTTGTCTGCGGTGACAATGGTGGCGCACGCTATTTCAAACACTTCTTCGATTCCAACGGGCATTTCCGGGGACAAAAGGGAAATTTATATGAAGGAGGTCTGCGAATCCCAATGATTGTGCGTTGGCCGGGCAGGATTAAAGCCGGTGTTGTAAGTGACCATTTGTGGTATTTCCCGGATTGTTTACCGACCCTGGCGGAACTTGCCGGAGCCAGGCCGCCGGATAACATTGACGGAATATCAATTATTCCGACACTGTTGGGTAAGCGTGCCGCCGGCCGCAGGCAGAAAAAGCACAAATATCTCTACTGGGAGTACAGAGGACAGACGGCTGTGCGAATGGGTGATTGGAAAGCCGTTCAGCCCGGCAAAAACAAACCATTTGAATTGTACGACCTGAATAAAGATATTGGAGAGCAGAACAATCTTGCAGACGAGCACCCGGACATTTTGGCAAAGATGAAGGCCTATGCCATGCAGGCCCACACCGAGAATATTCCGGGCGGCTGGATTGATAAAGAAAAGGCTTTCAGGGGACATCAGTTTAAATAATAGATGAACAACTGCAAATTAAGCATAGACTGATTTACGCGAAAACCTTAAAACGATTCAGAAAGGAATGTATCAGTGCCGAAACAAGAAATTAAACTCTATTACAACAATGTTATGGCAAACGTTATAGGTGATGAGCACGGCATCACCAAAAAACAGTGGGCTGACTTAAAAAAGAAAGTCCAACCGCTTATTCCGAAAATCATGGAAGAAATAATAGGCCATGAAAGCCCCCCTAAAAAAACACGTACAGTGTATGGCTTACTCCCGACAAAAAAGAAAATCGCCAAAGACGTCAGGAAACTTGTCGATGGTATTGACGACCCTGACGATCCTGATTATCCTAAGGAAGGATTAAAGAAAGGATGCGAGAATCTTGTTGTTTTTGGTATCGGTGGTTCCGCTCTTGGAAACATCGCATTGCAAACCGCACTAAATCCTTATATGTATAATATGGATGAAAACCAACGTGAAGATAAAGACAAACAAACAAGACCGCGTTTGTTTGTCTTCGATAATGTGGACCCCGCACAGTTAAAGTCATTTCTAAATTGGCTTGGTGGTGGACTTAATAAGACCGTTTTCAACGTTATAAGTAAATCCGGTAAGACCTCCGAAACCGCAGCACAGTTCATGATCATTCGTGACATGCTAATCAATAAACTCAGCAAGACTGATTATCAAAAACGAGTGGTGGCGACTACCGATGCCGACAAAAAAAAGAGCATTCTACGAAAAATAGCCAAAACCGATGAACTTCAAACGCTCGAAGTCCCCGATGACGTTGGCGGCAGATTCAGCGTCCTAAGCGCAGTCGGCCTCTTTAGTGCCGCTATGTGTGGAATCGATATCGACTTCCTTCTGGAAGGTGCCCGCGATATGAATACCAGAATCAGCGAGGATTTCGACAAAAATCCTGCGGCGATTAATGCCGCGATAAACTACCATTTCTATACGCATGGTAAGCCGATCTCAGTTATGATGCCCTATAGCTACGCCCTCAAAGATATGGCCGACTGGTATCGGCAACTCTGGGCTGAAAGTCTCGGAAAAGTGAAATTTTCAGCAGGAAATGAAGTTCATATAGGCCCAACACCGGTAAAGGCACTTGGTGTTACTGACCAGCACAGCCAGGTGCAGTTGTATCGCGAGGGTCCTAATGATAAATTGTTTACTTTCCTGCAGGTCAACAATTTTGAGAAAGATATCAAAATAGGCCCGGCTCCCGACGGTGCCGAAGAGCTTGGTTTTCTTGCCGGCAAAAATTTAAGTGCACTACTCAACGACGAAAAAAAAGCGACCGAGTATGCTCTTTTGACAGACAAACGACCCTGCCTAACGGTTCTTTTCGATAGGGTGAACGCATATACCATTGGTCAGTTTATTTATCTATATGAGGTAACGACTTCCTTCGTTGGCGCATTATTCGGCATTAATCCTTATGACCAACCCGCGGTCGAATTAGGCAAAGAAGCCACGTTTGCCCTTATGGGCAAAACAGGCGATTATGAAGATGGATACACGTATGAACAATTTGCAGGGGACATCCAAATCAAAACCAATGTTGACAAAGATTTTCTGGTTTGATATATACGATATACGCATCACGCAATACGAGATACTAAAAAATGGATTACGCAGTAATAATGGCAGGGGGCACGGGCAAGAGACTATGGCCGCTCAGCCGACAAAAACGTCCCAAACAGGTCTTAAAACTCCTCGACGGGCAAACACTTCTTCGCTGTTGTTACGAGCGTCTTGCGCCTATATTCGATGCGAAAAACATAATCGTTCTTACAAACGCCGGCTATGTGGATGTGGTGCGTGAAAACCTCCCGGAATTGCCCGTTAATAACGTCATAGCCGAGCCTACTGTCCGTGATACGTCCGGTGCCATCGGATTGGTCTCAACCGTTCTGACAAAACACGACCCGGAAGCCACAATAGCTGTAGTTACCGCCGACCAGATTATAAAACCCGTCGAAGTACTGCAGCAGGCCATCAAAGATGCTCTTGTCTTCGTTAATAATAATCCTGACAGTATGATTACTTTCGGCATTCAGCCGACCTTTGCCAGCACCGGGCTCGGTTACATAAAATGCAATAACGCCCGTGAGTATCCCGGCTGTAAAAAGAAGATTTATTCCGTAGAAGCATTCAAAGAAAAACCTGATGAAAAAACTGCACAAGAATATCTCAACACCGGTCAATACTTCTGGAATTCCGGTATGTTTGCCTGGAAAGCCAAAACAATTTTAGCATATTTGCAAAAGTTTCTACCCGAGGCTGCCGAACCGTTAGCCAGAATCCAGGCTGACTGGGGCGGTCCAAATCAGCAGCAAACGCTTCAGGACTGGTTTGTAAAACTACCCAAAATCAGCATCGACTTCGCCGTCATGGAAAAGGCTGACAACGTCCACGCTATAAAGCTGGATTGCCGCTGGCTTGACATGGGCTCTTTCGCAGCGCTTGCTGATATTATCAGCCCCGACAGGGACAATAACATCGTCATATCCGACACAAATGAGCTGCTCGATTGCAAAAACAGCATTATTGTTACTGAAGACAAGGGACATCTAATTGCCGCTATCGGCGCCGAGAATATGGTAATAGTCCACAGTCCTGATGCCACACTTGTATGCCGCATTGACCAAACCGATAAACTAAAAGAGCTTCTTGAGTTGATAAAGCAACACGCCGGTGAAAAGTTTCTATAACTTAATGGTCTCTAATACGACACTTACACGTAATAAAAATGAGATACCTCGCAATCGATTATGGCACTAAACGCACTGGATTGGCAATCTGTGACCGGGCTGAGACTATTACCTCACCCTTAATGGTAATCCAGGGACAAAAAGAACTGTTAAAGAAGATTTCCGAAGTCATCGAGGCTGAAAATGTCGAGGCTGTCGTGTTAGGACTTCCCTTAAATATGGATGGCTCAGAAGGCTTCCAAACAAAACTTGTTTTGAAGTTCGGCAAGCAGTTACAAAACTGCCTGAAGATTCCTGTCCTCTTACAGGATGAACGCCTCAGCAGTTTCGGTGCCGAGGAAAAGCTCATTCCGGCAAATTATACTCGAAAAAAAAAGAAAAAACGCCTCGATGCCGTCGCTGCCGCAGAAATCTTAGAGTCTTTCCTTGAACAAAAAACGCCCCGGAACTCCACCGAGACAAATACCGCATAAACACCCCTGTATCGACATTGACAAATCTTTTTATATACTGCCGTAGAAAAGGCTTGCAAATATTATAATAGCTGATTAGAATGCTAGGTTTGTAGTAATATGTTGAAAGGTTGTTTGAAAGACGCGATAGAAAGGATTTACCAAAAAGATGCTAACGAAGCAGAAAAAACAGAAAATTATTGGCGATTTTGAGACGCACGAGGGGGATACCGGCTCGCCTGAAGTGCAGATTGCACTTTTGACGAAAAAAATTAACGAACTTACGGAACATCTCAAGATTCACCGAAAAGACCATGCGTCCAGGCGTGGTTTGTTAAAAATGGTCGGGACAAGGTCGGCATTGCTCAAATACGTGAGCAACAAAGACATAAAACGCTATCAGAAGATTATATCCCGACTCGGCTTGCGAAAATAAAAGAGCATAAGCACACAAGTAACCCGCTCGTTTACGAGCGGAGTCCACTTATTAACATGCCAATGAGATAGTATATGTTTGATGTATGTAGGAATGAGATAGTATAAATTTAATGTATGTAGGAATGAGGTAGTATATGTTTGATGTATGTAGGGTAGAAAGACAAATCGGGAGTAGAATACTTTCCATCGAAACCGGCAAAATTGCCAAACAGGCCGATGGTGCAGTTGTAGTCCAATATGGCGATACAATCGTTCTTGTTGCTGCAGTAACTGCGCCGCCAAGATTCGATGATATTGATTTTTTCCCTTTGAGTGTTGATTATCGCGAGAAACATAGCGCCGCAGGTAAATTTCCGGGCGGCTTTATTAAACGCGAGGGAAGGCCGAGCACTAAGGAAACCTTGACGGCAAGGCAGATTGACAGACCTATTCGACCCCTCTTTCCAGAGGGCTATTTCCAGGAAGTGCAAATCTCAGCGAATGTTTTAAGTGCGGACCAGGAAAATGACCCGGATGTCCTGGCAATGATTGGTGCCAGTGCGGCACTTACGATAAGCAAGATTCCCTTCTTGGGACCGATTGGGGCCTGCAGATTAGGCAGAGTAAATGGGGAATTTGTAGTAAATCCCACGCATAAACAGCTTGCCGAAGGAGACCTGAGTTTACTCCTCGGCGGCCGCAAAGAAGCGATGAATATGATTGAAATCGGTGCTAAGCAGCTACCGGAAAATGTTATCGCTGATGCTATCGCAACAGCTCAAAAAACAGTCACTCAGGTTTGCGAAATGATCGAAGAGCTCCGTGAAAAAACCGGTGTCGAAAAGGAAATACCACTTGTGGAAACTGATGAGCAGCTCCTTTCAGACATTCGTTCACAGATATCAGACAAACTAAGCGAGCTTAAGCAAATACCAAACAAGCAGGAGCGTAAAACAGCTAAAAGTGAACTTTTTGAGCAGGTTAAAACCCAATATTGTGCTGATGAGAATAATCCGCAATCGCCCAATGCCCCTGACGCCAAATATAACAAGGCAATGGTCAAACGAATGCTTGATAAGATAGAGGGCGAAGTTATTAAGAAGCTCCTTTTAAGCGGCAAAAGGTCTGATGGCAGAGGTTATAATGACATACGTCAAATTTCTTGCGAAGTAGGTATATTGCCCAGAACCCACGGTTCAGCATTATTTACACGAGGAGAAACACAGTCCGTAGTGAGTGTAACTCTCGGTACTATCAGAGATGCACAGATTATAGACGGCTTATTGGATGAATACGCTCAAAACTTTACTCTGCACTACAATTTTCCACCGTTTTCTGTCGGTGAGGTGCGGCCAATGCGAGGACCCGGCCGAAGAGAAATCGGACACGGAGCTCTTGCAGAAAAGGCTTTGGAACAGGTAAATCCGCCGAACGATAAATTCGCTTATACTATCAGGATTATTTCTGATATCACCGAATCGAACGGCTCCAGTTCAATGGCTTCGGTC
>JABMRO010000725.1 GCA_013202635.1 Planctomycetota bacterium | reverse complement strand
GAGGACCACAGTGCCCAGAAGTCACGTTGTTTGTGTTTGAAGCGAAGGACGTAAAGGTTCTTATCTTTTGTTTTTAGGCGGTCGATATACTCACCCCGTGCAATCAGGTCTGAGATATCGGCCATGACGTAGTAGTGGGGCTTGGGGGTGAGGTCGGGGCGGACGATACCGAAGTTGTTTTCGTTGTACTCGGCTTTCCAGCCATCGTCCTGAAAGTCATACCACCAGAGGCCGCGGAAAGATGGTGACGTGCGTGCAAGAAGATACAGTCTCGCCAAATACGAAGCGGACAGTTCCGGGGCAGTACTCCTTTTGCCGATATGCGTGGGCCAGCCCATCTCGGTAACGTAAAAGGGGACATCTTTGCCTTTGTTGTATTTGTGCAGCATTTTTTGGACGTTGGTCATCCACGCCGAGCAGGTTTCCGGAGAACGTTCGGGGAATCTGGCGCTGTAGTTGTAGCTGTGAATCGAGACGGCATCGGAATAATCAAGGGCACCGAGCCGGATAATATTTTCAAACCAGCCTTTGTTGACTGCGCCGCTTGTGCATCCGCCTGCGATGACAATTGCGCCCGGTTCGGCGGCCTTGATTCGGGGATAGACAGCTTTGAGCAGCTTGATGTAATCCTCGGGAGAACCTCCCTTGTCGTATTTTTTCGGCAGGCCGATTCCTATGTCCCATTCGTTCCATATCTCGTAGAGACGAACATCTTTTCCGAAATGGCGCACCACAAACTCGGCGTAACGGCAAAATCCCTCAATCGCCGCAGCCGAGCGGGGGCGGTCGCCGTCATCATAAAAGCGATTAGCGTAGTCAAGTATCAGCATGACATCCAGTCCGGCTGCACTTGCACTGCGAACATAGTCGTTATACCGCTTAGGCATAACGAGGCGGCCCTTTTGGCGTTCGGTGCTCGACCATGTTGCCTCATCACGGATTGCACCAATGCCGGCATTGTTCATGCTCCGGATATTCAATTCTATAATACCTTTACCCTGACTAAAGTGCGTGCAGACCCCGACGTTAAAATCTTCAGCTTTATTCTGCGCTGGATTTGAACTGTTTGCAACTGCGGTTTCTGTTAAGCCGAAGCAGACAAATAATGGCACAACAATCAGAGATTTGATAATGGCAACTTTATTGAGCATAATTTTCTCCTCAGTACTGGAGGCAGCTACAGCATTTGCCTCTGGGTGAAAATATACCACAAAATGGCTCAGGTCGCTATTTTTTTCAATCATTGCAAGGCAGGAGATTTTTTTGTGGTTACTTTTGGATTCGGAGTCTGATTTTGTCAGCGGAACGGGTGTGCCTGGCGGCGGAACCATTTTCTATGGCGGCAGCTAACTGCATAAATCTCGGGATTGTGTGGTCGAAGAATTGTTTGTAACTATAACAGAAATAATTTTGGCCGCTACTGTCGGTATTTAATCGGTTCCTGTCTTTCATGCATCCGCCGCGGCATATATCGAGATGGCTACAGAGAAGGCACTTGTTGCAAAGATTTTGCTTATCGCGGGCAAAGGTACGTTTAATACTGCTCGCGGCGAGTTTCTCTAACGGTGTTTCCATGATGTTGCCCAGTCGCCACTTTGGCTCGACAAAAAACTCGCAGCAAAAGGCATCGCCGGTGTGTTCGATAACAACGAAACCAGCGCATTGCTTACTGTATGCGCAAATGGTATGTTTGCCTAATACGAAATAGGCTACCAACGAGTCAAACTCGCGGATGTTCAGCTTTTCCGGGCCGTACTCGTACCAGAGGTCAAAGAGCCTGCACAAAAAATCGCCGTACTGCTTCGGGGTAATTGAAAAATCCGCAATTTTATTCGTCGCGGGATCAGTCTCAACACAGGGTATAAACTGCAGGTAAGTCAGCTCATTTTCTATAAGGAAATTGAACAGAGTTTGGGGGTGTTCTACGTTTTTATTATTCAGCAAGACGAGGGCACTGAATTCGACCTGATGTTTTTTGCAGTTTTCGATGCCTCTGATTACCCTGTCAAAAGTGCCCGAGGCGGAGTGGTCAAGGCGGTATTGGTCGTGAAATTCTTTCGGTCCATCGATGCTGATGCCGAGAAGAAACTTATTTTCGTGCAAAAACCTGCACCAGTTGTCGTTGAGTAAAACACCGTTGGTTTGGAGGGTATTGCTTACCTCCTGGCCGGGGCTGCCGTGCTGTTTTTGTAATTCCACCGCCCTTTGAAAAAAATCCACTCCCATCAACGTCGGTTCGCCACCCTGCCAGGCAAAACCGACGACGGGGAAGCCCAACGTCATATAATCTTTGACGAGTCTGGTGAGCACTTCGGCGCTCATGCGCTGTTTGCCACTGCCAAACTCCGGCGATCTGTCTTTGTAGAAACAATATCTGCAATCAATATTGCAGCTCGAACCGGACGGCTTGATTAAAAGGGTGAATGGCTGCATTATTTTTAGTCTGTTCTAACAAGCGTAACCTGTCTGCCGGGTGACATTTTTATATGAAGTTCGATGCCCTTTTGTTGTACCATGTTCTTTGGGATGCCTTCGGCATTGAACCGAGAATCCACAAAGGGATTTTCAAGACGACATATTCCTTTTTTCTCGGCAATCAACTCAACTTGCCGTGTCAGTCCATCGCGACGTTCGGCGGAGACAAGAAAAGCTCCTTCGGCCCTGAGGGTAGTGAAAGAAACATCTTTCCAGGCGGCAGGGATGGCGGGAAAAACTATGATAGTTCCGCTGTAACTTTGCAAAAGCATTTCCTGCAGACCGGCGGCGGAGGCAAAATTTCCTTCCAGTGTAAATGGGCGGTAACGGGCGTTTGAGTATCCTTTGCCGGACTGGTCGCCGTTACAGTGAAAACTGCTGCGCAGGCAAAATGCCGTGGAGAATATCTCCAGTGCTTTTTCAGCCTGCCGGCCGTCACGTGCCCGGGCGGCCATATTCGCCAGCCAGCTAAAACTGTATCCGCACCACTGACTCGTTCCTTTTTGTTCGAGGTCAGCTAAGGATGCCCTTATAATGGCCTGGTCCTGCGGGCCGTTTTCCCAGCGAATCATTCCCAGCGGATGGATGG
>JABMRO010000724.1 GCA_013202635.1 Planctomycetota bacterium | reverse complement strand
ATACGAGATTGTCGACGTTACTTTTTCAATCCTGATTGTTGCTATATGGCTTTCCGTCCGGCCCAATGATTCTTTTGTATCGACGTCAATGATTTCTTCACCCTGAACGAACACATCCAGGACAGAACCCTTTGAGATTCTTTTGCCACCCTGGTTAATAATAAGCTGACCTGCTATATTTTTGCTCGCGACGCGTATCGGGTAGAGTCTGTCGATAATATTATCGACAACCTGATTGGCAACTCTGGTCGTTAAATTGTCGACCATTTCCCTGTAATCCAGGTCTTCGGGTTCCCATTTTTTCACGAGCACTCTGACCTGATTTTCTTCAAGGGCAATATTAACAGTGTCGGCCAATTTGACCTGCCTCGTAGGAGCAACTATCAGGCGATAATCAAAAACATAATCGACTTCGTACTCCCTGATTGGACGGCCGATAGCTCTGGATGCTTTTTCTTTTATTTGGAGTCCCGCATTTGATATGGTTCCCACAATCATGTAATCGGCGCCGAGAACCTGGCCAAGTCTGGCCTTTTCCTCAATTGGCGAATCGTCGGAGATAAGAATATTTCTGTTTTGGGCAAATTCATCAATATACTCTCTGTCTAAAACAGCGAATTTATTTGTCTGAGTAATACCAGCGCTTAGCTGCTGGGAGAGCTTAAGAGACATTTCAACCGCGGAAGGAACATAGTTGCCGAATCGGTAGGAATCATAGAGTGTTTGAATCGGCATTATAGCAAGCTTGAGCCTGTTGGTCTGTTCAGGGTCTTCGTAATCGTAAACCCAGGCCTTAATTGTCACTTCGTAGGTCCTGTCATTGATTTTTTGTTCATCAATAACCTTGTAAGATTTGACCCAGCCTGCAATATCAGTCAGCCGGGTTGAACCGCCCGCCTGGACAGATACCGAATCAAACTCGATTGATTTACCAGTGTCTTTAGTGTCAATTCCCACACCGGCTGACTGGAAGCCGAAATCGTACCTTCCCGAACTGACCGCAATACCTTTGGCCTGAGCTACAGCCTGATACAAGGCTTTATCAATCGCCTGTTCTCTCGTAACACCCTGGCCTTTTGTTTGGCGAACGATAGTTTTTGGAGCGGAAAACGCCTTCGGGCACACCAAAACCGCCACAAGCAGGAGCATATATATCTTTTTCATCTCTAATCCCACCTTAATATTTAACAATATAACAAAGTAACGCTGTTACCACGAAACAGACCGGTTACTTCCCCGTTTGCCGATAATGGATTCTTTCTGCCAGAATACCAGGCCGGTTGTTAAGTCCGCCACTCTGAGCTGGAAATAATATTCGACCTGCTGGCGGTTACTGTCGTAACGAATGTTTCTCTGGAAAATTTTCCCGGAAGTACTCAGCTCGGGCGCAATTAATGTTCTTTTGCCGGCAAGGGTCTCCTGTTGGAATTCGTCTCCCGTCGCCGAGTCTCTGATATCTCGCATCTCGTAAATCATTTCATCCGGGGCGCCTTTGCCTCCTACCGCTGCGGTCATTACTACGTGTCCGCTGTTCATAAGCTCTTCTTCAATCTTTGCCATCAACTGGTCGGTATCGATTCGCTGCATGGTATCGTTGGTGATTCTGGCGGTGGTCATAACATATCTGCCGCCACCCGGCTTTTTAAGAGCGCCGGAACTAATCATCGATTGAATCATTTCGCTGGCGGCCTGGTTAAAATCCCGGTAATCCAAAGCCATAACTGCTTTACCTTCGTCGTTTACAACGTCAATGTTTACGGTTTCCGTACTGCCGCATCCTGCGATTAAAAGACCTGCTAATGTGATAATTACTGATGTTTTTGTTTTCATAATTTACTCCCACTTTTTAGTATCCATTCTGAAAGATTCAGCTTCCACTCTGGGCGCAACGGCCTTAAGGCTAAATGAGGATTTACCCGTTGCCGAATGCGGCAGCCATGTACTTGTTTTGGTTTGAATCATTAAGCCGTTTGCATCAAGCCACTCAATTTTATACCTGAAACGTTTGGTATTGTATGAGCGGTTGTGTCCGTTGATATTAAGCTCAAGAAATCCGGTGTCGTTTCTGCCCAGAATGGCTTCGTCGATTTCTATACCTTCGCCTATCAGTGCGCTAAAAAAATAGGCTACCGGGCGGGTCACGATATTATTGCCGAGATCGTCGCTTCTTATTCCTTCTCTGACATGAATTTTGGCAGGTTGCTGATCACAGGCTGCAAACGTGAACACGAGAGCTGCAAGCAGTATATTTGTGATTGTTTTCATTTTCTTCTCTCCAAAAAAAACACTGATTCAAAAATCTATAACCTCAAATATCGGTTCTGCCTGAACGGTTGTT
>JABMRO010000052.1 GCA_013202635.1 Planctomycetota bacterium | reverse complement strand
TCGGATATAACCGGCGCCGATATTATCCAGAGAGACCCGCAGTCCAAGAAAAGGCGATATGAGTTTGTCAAAGGGCCTATCTTTGCAAACGTGGTTTTAGCCGATGAGATAAATCGCACGCCTCCTAAGACGCAGGCGGCGCTTCTGCAGGCGATGCAGGAGCGCGAAGTTACAGTTGCCGGCAGGACATACAAGCTTGATGAGCCGTTTTTCGTTCTCGCCACCCAGAACCCTATTGAGCAGGAAGGGACATATCCTTTGCCGGAAGCTGCTCTGGACAGGTTTATGTTTATGATTTATATCGGCTACCCCACGGCCAGGGAAGAACACCTGATAGTTAAGCAAACCACGACGAGCAAAAAGATAACCGTCCAGCAAGTACTTGACAGGAATGATATGGTGCTGTTTCAGGAGATTGTTCGAATGGCCCCTGTCAGTGATATGGTGATAGCGTATTGCATCAGGCTGGCCCGTGCGACAAGGCCTGACGATATGCTTGCCACTCCGATGGTTAAGAAATATCTCAAATGGGGGGCCGGCCCCAGAGCGGGACAGTTTATGACGCTCGGCGCAAAGGCAATAGCACTGATAAACAGGCGCGTTACGCCAAGTTTTAACGATGTGAGAGTTGTCAGTAAACTTGTGCTAAGGCATCGTATTATTCCCAACTTTAATGCCGAGGCCGACGGTATCAGTATTGAAGGGATTCTTGATGACCTTGTTGAAAATATACCATTGCCCAAATAGTTCAAACAGCGACCAGCGGCAAAGAGAATTCCGGTGGGAACTCACTTGATGGGGCAGGACAGTGAAGCAAAGCCGTAAATATCTTGACCCGATATTTCTGAGCAAGCTGGCGAATATGGACCTGGTTGCCCGCTGTGCAGTGGAGGGCTTCTTTGCAGGCCTGCACCCGAGCCCGTTCCACGGCTTTAGCGTCGAATACAGTGACCACAGAGAGTATCATCTCGGCGATGATCTGAAATTCGTCGATTGGAAGGTTTTCGGCCGCAGCGACAAACTTTATATAAAACAGTTCCAGCAGGAGACAAATACAACGGCCTACATACTGCTGGACACCAGTAAAAGTATGTCTTTTGCCGGTGACGGCCGGGTCAGAAAGATTGACTATGGTTCTTTTCTTGCAGCGGCTTTGAGCTACCTGATGCTCGGCCAAAGTGACAGCACATCACTCGTATTGTTTGCTGAGAAGGTTATAAAGCATATCCCCCCAAGGTCAAGACGTACGCATCTAAACACGATCCTGGCGGCCCTGCAATATAACAGGCCCGAAGGCCGGACCAACCTTGCCGGTGTTCTTCATACCATCGCCGAGACTACAAAACGCCGCGGTCTTATCATTCTGATTTCCGATTTACTCGACGACGAGAAAGATATTTATAAAGGCCTGGCCCATTTGAAATTTCTTAAGCATGACGTGATTGTTTTTCACACGATGGACCATCAGGAGCTGAATCTTGATTATGAAGGACTTATTCAATTTGAAGATTTGGAATCGAAAGCTAAGATACGCGCTTTTCCTCAGTCTTTGCGAGATGGCTATCGCGAACGGGTGGCAGAGTTTCTGGATGACATAGAAAAAACCGCCGGCAGAAGTAACATCGATTATTGCCTTCTCGATACTTCCGAATCTCTGGATAGGGCGTTGATAGCGTATTTAGCAAAACGAAAGAGAATGATGTGAGCTTTATACAGTGGATATTTTTGTTGGGAGGGCTCGCGGTGGTCGGGCCTGTGATTGCTCATCTGCTGGCTAAGCCGCGATTCAGACGATTGCCGTTCACGATGCTTCGGTTTTTGCATACCGGCCAGATTGAAAGTCAGTCCAGGAGAAAACTGCGCGACTTGCTGATTTTGCTGCTTCGCTGCGCAATAATTGTGTTGATTGCCATGCTTTTTGCCCGGCCGATGCTACACACTAAGCGCGAGTCGCAGCAGACCAGGTCCGTTTATTGCCTTGGCCTGGATAATTCGATGTCAATGGCATATACCGATGAGATGGACAGTTATTTCGACAAGCTGAAAGATTCAGCAATTGATTATATTCGCTCCGCAAAGACCGATGCTCTGTTCAATATTTGTGCTCTGGCCTCGGGAGATTGGACACAGGACCTGAGTAAAGAACAGGCACTGGCCGAGGTCAAGGCCTTGAAAATTGAACAAAGCAGCGCAAATGTCGGCGACTTTATTTCGAGTCTGAATCGAGTCAGTCGTTCAGAGCATTTGGATGATGAGGTTTCGGTTCTGGTACTAAGTGATTTTGCGCCCAACACACTGAAGCAGTTTGTTGATGCCGAGAAACCTGCTGTCGTTGACAAAATGGATTATAAGCTGATTATCTCACCTGAGCCTGTTAACAATGCTGCGATAATAGACGCTCACGTTGTCGGCATTATCGACGGTAAGTTAACCGCAAATGTTACCGTAGCCAATTACGGACGAGTTGAGCAAAATCGCCGGTTAACAGCCAGGGTTGGCGAAAATAAATCGGCTCCGGTAGATATAAACCTGTTTGCACAACAGCGCAGAACCTCTCAGGTACAGATAAAAGTTGATGCGGCCGGACAGGAGCGGTTTTTCCTGCCTGTAGAATTGAGCCTGTCAGCCGGCGACGGTCTTAAAGAGGACGACACGTTTTATATAGCTGTTTCCATACCCGCTAATAAAAATGTTAACGTTCTTCTGGCAGGCAACGGTGCAGATAATATGTTTTTGCTGAAAACGGCAATGGACACCATCTCACGAAAGAGTTCATACGATGCATTACAAATCAAGCAGGTTTTGATTGATGATTTTGCTCTTTCGGATTTGAAATGGGCCGATGTGGTTATCTGCTCGGAGGTGGAGGAACGGCTGGCTTATTTTGCCTCGAACATAGGAGGTTTCATCAAGGCCGGAGGCAGATTCATTTGCTTTGTAAAAGAAATTGTTGCAACTAATGCGGCAGGGCAGTTGTGGCAGCGGGAGGTTCTTGCGGCACTGCCGGGAAAATGTATTCATGAGCGAACATATATTAAACCGATGCCATGTGATAACCGGGCCTTTGAGGTGGACAATATTGCTGCAAGGTCTTTGTCAAATTACAAAATCGACAAGATTCTCCTAAAGGGATACCTGGAATGTCAACAGCACTCTGACAGTAAATGTTTGTGGCAATTCCGGAACGGCCTTGGATTTGTTTATCTTAAGCGCCTTGGCATTGGCGTCTCTATCCTTGTCAATACCAGCGTTGATGATTCGCTTGGCTCACTGACCAAGTCAAATGCATCGGTTGCTTTTTGCCGGTATTTATTGGGAAAAGATAGCCAGATTGGCGAGTATTGTTTTGCGCGCAATGAGCAGGTAATGTTGCCGCTTTCCGAGAGACAAGGGTCGTTTGCCGGGCAAAAGCAATTTTGGGTTCAAACTTGTGACGGCATAAAACGCCGTGCAGCCGCAGCGGATTCTTTTTTACTGGTACCTGATCCCGCCGGTACCGGATGGGTAAAAACATTAGGCAAGCCGACAATGTGGGCGGGAATAAATCTGCCGGAGGGCGAGACTGATATGACTAAGCCGGTCGCCTCGGAATTGGCTGATATTATGAACCGGGTATTTCCAACCGGCACGGAAAGAACCGTATCTGCGGCCGAAGTTCTCAGCAACAGGAAACGTACACCAATTTGGAAGTATTTTGCCTGGACGATAATTCTTCTGCTGTTAGCGGAACCGGCTGTCGCAAACAGGCTGAAACGATAGATAAGGCTTAATATGTCGGGAGACGTAGAAGACAAACTCAATGTTCTTGCTACCAGAGTCACGAAGGTAAGACGATGGCTGGTAGCGCTTGCGATTCTCAAGGTAGCGGCGTTGTGTCTGGTTTTTGTCTCGGTGTACATCGGCGTTTATGCCTGGCTTGACCATCGGAGGAACTTTGACGAAATTGGCAGAATCATAGCTTTTATTTTATTGCTTGCCGGGCTTATTCTTATATTGCTCAGGTTGACAAAATCGTTGCGCGACCGGGTAACCTGTAGTGGAGCCGCAAATTACATCGAAAACATAAGAAGTTTTGACCAGCAGCTTGTCACGGCCATCGAGTACTACGAAAACAAACAGGATTATCCGTATTCCAGAGTCCTCGCTGAACAGCTTGTCTTGAATGTGGATAAGGACAGTAAAGCATTCAAATTTGATTCGACTATTGAAAAGTGGAAGGGATATGCTCTTTCAGCGGTTATTCTGTTTGGCCTTGCCGCTGCCTGGTTTTATGTCCATGATAACTATGTTTACTTTTCTTCATACTTTGCCCGGCTCACACGTCCTTTGGCTTCTGTTGAGCCGTTGTCGCCGACGAGTCTGGAGTCGATAACCAGGGACATTATTACTGAGCCTGACTCGGAAGTAACATTTGCAGCCGAGGTGAAAGGCCTTGTGCCGGAACTTGGAAAGCTGGTGCTGGTTGACCTTGAACCTCAGACCAAAGATGACAGCCGGCAGACCGAACGCGAAGAGATGCAGGTGCGGCCGGGTTTTGACGAAGAAAAAACGCCGAAATTTGAGGCGTCTAAATCTTTCTCACAAACAGGCCGGTTCAAATATCGATTTGAAACCGGCTCAGCCTCCACAGATTGGAATAAATTAACCGTTTGTGAACCACCCGGAATAGAGAGCATGATGGCCGACGTTGCACTGCCAAAAAGGCCGCCGAGAAGAAAGTGGGTCAGGCCTTATACCGAGCAGGTTGAGAACAATACTCTGGAAGTAATTCAACGGAGCGATGTTACACTGAACGTGCAGACCACTGATAAGCTCAAAGAGGTTGTGGTAACAGGGTTGGACGGCAAGCAGCTCACCAAGCAATTAAATGGGGTTCAACAGTTCAGCTATAGTTTTAATGCCGATACAAGTGGCTCTATAAAATTTCATCTTGTGAATGAGCAGGGTCTTTCAAACGACAATCTGCCCGACCTGGAAGTGATAGTAAAAACCGATGAACCTCCCAAATTCAAGCTGGTTTCGCCGGACGGTGATTATCTGGCCACAAACGTTGCGAGCGTACCGATTATGTTCGAGGTAACCGACGATTTCGGTCTGGATTCCGTAAATATGTACCTGGAAATACCCGGCCAACAGCCGGAGGAATTGGTTATTCCGGTTGAAGAAGGGGCAAGGAGTAAGATATTCACCCATATAATTGAATTGGAAAGGTACAGTCTGAATGTGGGCGACAGCGTCCTGTTCTATGCCCAGGCCACCGATATCGATACCGGCTCAGCAATTGAAAAACGAACTTCAAGAAGCGACGTGTATTTTATCGAGATCAGACCATATCGCCAGAATTGGCGTCCAAAGCCCGGAGGCGGTCCGTCACAGGGAGGAGCCTCACCCCCTGTGGAACTCTTAAATATTCTCGAATATACCAGAGCAATACTTAAAAAAACCTGGGCCATTGCCGGTAAATCAAATCCGACCGAACAGGACCGGTCCAGACTGGAATTCATAAACAATGATGTTCAGTACTGTGCCGAACAATTAGCGCTTATCCGTGACGACTCAGAGTATGGATTTAACGAGACTCAAAAAGCTGTTCTCAATGCGGTCATCGGATATTATGAACAGGCAGGCAGATATTTGGCCGAGCATAATGCGACTTCAGCTATAGTACCCGAAAAGAACGCTTATCGTGTTTTGCGCAAGTTCATCCTTGAACTGGACCTGGAGTTGAACCCACCTGAAAACGGCAAGGGTCAGCAGGCGCAGAAGCCCGACAAAGTTAAACTTCAGGAAATGCTGGAATTTTCGCAGGAAGATAAAGAGCGCATCAAGGCTGAATTGAAAAAATTGCAGCAAAAATTAAAGAAGCTGACCCGGGAGCAAAAGACTTTGAAATGGACTTTTGTGAACTTTCTCGAACAGCAGGCCAAAGAGAAAAAGATTGCTCAACAAACGAATGATTCCAAACCATCAAGCCCCGGTGGTGAAAATCGGGCTCAAAGCAGAGGTCCCGATAAGCAGCAAAGCCAAGACCGTGCCGGTCAAAAGGGCGAAAGTACTTCAGGCAGTACCGGTGCTAAAAGTCAGAGCGCTTCTAAAAGTCAAAGTACTGGTGAAGGCAAAACTGCTTCGGATAGCCCTAATGCTGATGACAAGAAAGATTCTGCTGAAAGCAGAAACGCTTCTAAAAGTCAAAGTACTAATAAAAACAAAAGTGCTTCAGGCAGTCCCATCGCCAGCGATAAGCAGGATTCTGCCGAAAGCCAAAGCGGTTCTCAGGGCCAAAGTTCCGGAAAAGGTAAAAGTTCTTCAGGCAGTCCCAGCGCCAGCGATAAGCAGGATTCTGCCGAAAGCCAAAGCGGTTCTCAGGGCCAAAGTTCCGGAAAAGGTAAAAGTTCTTCAGG
>JABMRO010000723.1 GCA_013202635.1 Planctomycetota bacterium | reverse complement strand
CCCCGCTGTATATAGATGTTGGCTTATACACTGCTCGTCGATATCTTCCAAACTTAGATTGCCGCTTTTATATTCCTTAGCGATTTGCCGGGTCGCATCGACGATTTCCGCTCTACCCCCGTAGTTCAGCGCCAGGGCGAGTATCATGCCGGTATGAGCGCTGGTCAGTTCCATCGTTTTATTAATCTCATGTAATACCGAGTCGGGCAACCCGTCCGTTCGGCCCAGGTGAATAAGTTTTACATTATTCCTCTTGAGCATATCCCGAATCCCGACAAGGTATTGGGTGTAGAGATGCATAAGGGCATTGATTTCATATTGTGGCCTTTTCCAGTTCTCTATGCTGAAGGAATATAAAGTCAGAGATTCGATACCAAAATCAACACATCTCAGAGCTATTGTCTCGACTGTTTTGCCTCCCTCGCGATGTCCCTCAACCCTCGGAAGACTTTGTTTCTGTGCCCATCGACCGTTGCCGTCCATAATGATGGCAATATGCCGGGGCATCTGCTCGGGTGTAACACCAAGACGCTCCGCGGTTTCCTTGAGTTTCTCTTCAAAACTTTTCATTAACTTAAAACTACGAATAAGGATTCAGGGTTCCTGGACATTTCGCTGTTGTATTTTCTTTGTTTAGTTCCTGTTATCTGAATATTGTCTGACTTCGTTTCGGCCCCACGCCAATTACAGTAATTGGTCTGCTTATCAGCTCTTCGATTCGGCAGATATAGTCCTGGGCGTTGGCAGGCAAATCGTAAAAATCAGTTACTTCGGATAAATCCTCGTCCCATCCCGGTACGGTTTCATAGACGGCACTTGCCTGTAAGAGTTTTTCCGTATTTGCCGGGAAGAAGGTTTTTTCCCGGCCGTTGATTTTATATGCCCTGCAAATCTTCAATTCTTTGAGCCCGGCCAGTGTATCCAGGTGCATCATTGCCACCGAATCGATAGCTCCGATGGTTACGGCGTACGATACGGCCACGGAATCGAACCACCCGCATCGACGTGGACGGCCTGTTGTCGTGCCGTATTCGTTCCCTTTGTCACGGATATACTGGCCCGTCTCGTTTTCCTGTTCCGTAGGGAAGGGGCCGGCACCGACCCTTGTCGAGTATGCTTTGACAACGCCAACAAATTTATCGACAAGCTTGGCCGGCACGCCGCAGCCGGCGGGCATGCCGAGTGAGCTTGAGTTCGAGCTGGTCACAAATGGAAAAGTGCCGTGGTCCAAATCCAGCAGTGAACCCTGAGCTCCCTCGAAAAGAATGGATTTGCCGCTGGTAATTGCCGTGTGCAGATATTCGGTCGTATCTGCTATAAAGGGCAGGAGCTTGTCGGCATAAGATTTACACTTTTCAAAGATTTCATCGGCATTCATCGGCTCTGCGCCATAAACGGCGCCAAAGACTTTGTTTTTATATTCCACAATGGTTTTAAGCCTGGCCTTGAGCTTTTTAAGGTCTCTCAAGTCGGCCATACGCACCGCATAGCTTTCTGCCAACCTTATCGGCATAGCACGGGCCGATGCCCCGAATTGTTGTGCCGAGTTTGTTTTTGCCGAGAGCTTTTTCGCGCAACTGGTCCTCTTTTTTGTGATAATCCAGCACGACATGAACATTTTCACTAATTAAAAGCCGGCCATCCATGGAGATATTTTTTTCGGCGAGTTTATCAATCCCATTTGACAGGACCTCCGGGTCAACAACTACGCCGTTTGCGATTACACAAATCGTATCCGGTCTGATTGAACCACTGGGCAAGAGGTGCAAAGCAAACCTGTCATCTCCGATGACAACGGTGTGACCCGCGTTGGCACCACCACTGTATCGCACTACGATGTCACACTGCTCGGCAAGGATATCGACAACTTTGCCCTATCCTTCATCACCCCACTGTAATCCCACAACGCAACTATTCATTTGTATCCGTTCCTTTAATGTGTTGCTAATTCATAAATGCACAACGCACAAAATGTTGTGTTCTTGTCGTCAACTTATTTTTGCCACCAGATGCTCCAGAATGGCCGTTAAGTTATCATACTTTCCGTCACTTAGTTTGTAATTAACTTTCTTACCATATTTATTTTTATATGTGATGATAAAATAGCCCTCTGGTGGATCACATTTTTCTTGGACTTCTCCACTAGAGTTACCCACAAACTTACGTTTTGTCCTCGTGCGAAAATGCGTTTTATCTATTTGTTGTATGGAGTCATAAGAAATTCTTTTTTTGTCGCTGATTACAAGCTCGTTTTCATCAGCCAAGAGCTTCTTGTTCTTGCGGGCCCAGAACCAGACTGTTATAACAGCAGCAAGAGCGACAAATACAAAAGGTGATTTCTGATTGAACACCATATCAAAATCTGGTTTGCCATCTTTGACATGTTCTTCATAGAAGCTGTGGCGAAGTGACCACTCGTATTTGCTCAAATAGCCGTCATAAGCAAAAATAATTGCCATTGCAAGGAAAATACCAATACCGATTATAAAGTTGTTTTTGCTGTGTTTACTATATGGTGCTTCGACAGCCATCGAAGGTCCTTTAGGGAATCTATGTTAAACGTTTTTGAGCGATTATTTCCGTCAAAGGCTGAACAAAATTCGGCATTATTTGTTCGGCCATCAGCTCTTCAGCCAATCTGCACTGATGCTCAAAAGATTTTAACGGCTCGAATTTTTCGTCCGTTGCCGGGTACTGGCGTACGGTAAAAGACAAGCTTATAGCCTCATCCGCAGCTCGACCTTTTTTCTTCGGCTCGTAAACGCTCGTCTTTGACTCTATGCTGACACGTCCCTGAGTACGGTCGTCCTCGGACAATGCTATTATCAGCACGGGTGAGAAACCGATAGGCCTTGCCTGGGGCAAATCCAAAAGACAGTTAAAAGCGCTTTTCGCCAACAATGCCTCGGTGATAACCTCATCGTGACTTCCCGCATAATCAAAATCCATAGCAAAAGTAACATCCAACGAATCGATATCGAGATGATTTACACCAAGCATATAAGGAACAAGCTCAAGCACTAATCGGTCCTGGTTGTAGGCTGTTTCAAAATCCGACGGATTTACCATTCCCGAGCCGATACGGTCTATTTCAAGACTGACCCAGCGATATTGTCCGGGGTTGCGGTCTTCCTCAAGATAGTACTCATTATTCTCACGCCGATAGAAACGGCCCATAGACGGGAATTGTTTGTG
>JABMRO010000051.1 GCA_013202635.1 Planctomycetota bacterium | reverse complement strand
TGTCGATACCTAATTTCGCTGCAATCTCCTCATTGAATTTTTCTCCGCCGAGGGGTATCTGCTTGACAAAGCTGATTTCTCCTCCGCGACCAAACACCACGGTGGTAAACTGGTTTCCCACATCCACAAAAACAACCGTATGCTCTCTATCTTCCTGACGTCTTAGTGACCTCTCAAAGCTCCTGAACAATGCGCACGGAATCGTATCTATTGACACCGGCTTAAGACCGGCCTGCTCAAGCAGCTCAATGTGGCTCTTTATCGTTTCATTAGCGGCCGCAAATAAAATCAACTCATTCTTAATCTCGTCACCCTGGTGAACATTGCCGGCAATCACATACTGCATTGCGTCTTCATCCGGGTCCAATCCAAAACGCTGGACAACTTCTTTTCTTAAAGCCTGCTCGATTCCATCACTCTGGGCCTCAGCCAATCGCAAACTCGTGATCTCCAATCCATCATTCGGCAGAGATGAGACAACATTACTTCCATGAAAATGACCCTCGGCAAGCATTCGCTTTATAGCCGAAATAATAAATCTGCTTTTTTCCTGCTCGTCACTTATACCATGATCAATGCGAGCTTTCTGAGCTGCAATAACACTTAATTGCTCTCCATTCACCAATAGTTGAATCATCTTGATAGAGTTATGACCTATGTCTAACCCTATCGGCAGCAAACCCCGAGTTTTCAGACCCAAGCTTATCATTTATAGTTTTCCCTCCTCAGTGTGCTTTGTGGCATTCCCTCGCTCCGTTGTTGAACTACGACTTATACTCACACAGGAGCAAACTTGCTTTCGCAAAAACATCAGCGGCAACTCCGCTTACTCCCGCGTTCATATTCACTGAATCGAGATATATCCAGTAACAGGCTCTACCATAACTGTTGTGGTCGCACCGCCTGCCTGCAGGCTGATAATCCCATTGTTCAAAGGGGTACTATTGCCGTTATAGGGACTCCCGAGATAATCAAATGTAACTTTGCTGGTCGTATCAAAATCAACGTTAATAATATCAACCTTCTTCAGCCTGCCGTCATTTTGAAAATCTATAACGTAATTGAAACCCTTCTTAACAGGATGTGGTAACGGGTTATCGTCCTGGTCCTCTATCCAGTAACTGTCTGTGCTCACATCAAAAACCACTGAATAATATTGTGCTCTGCTGATTGCCATACTCTTGGCGTATTCCAGGTCAGCCGCAAGCATATTCGATGCAGACCGAATTTGCACACTGGCCGCTGAGCTCATCATTGGTATAGCTGTCAACGCCGCTATTGAGATTATCGCAATCACAATTAAAAGCTCTACCAAAGTAAAACCACCGCTCAGGCCTCGCAAATCGTATCCGTCATTCTTTCGCAATCCTGATTTTGGATATGTTAAGTCTGACATTATAATCGCCCTCTTCTTTCTATTCCGGCACATTATCATCACTTACCTCTGCTCTTTTTTCGTCCTATTAATGACCCATCTTTACCGACCAATTAACCCGGTCAAAACGAACTGCCGCATCTTTTATGTTATCCGACCTATCCAGGCCGGCGGCACCGTCAGATTTATTCCTTCATTTCGGGCTTTCAAACACAAATAATCCGACATATCCGACATAAATGTCATCTCTAATACTTTCTATAGTTAAGGCCAACAGAATTGACACAATCGTCAAAACAATACAATAGGAATTATCGAAATATTTAGACCTTTTATAGGGCCGTGATATGCAATCGGTATTATTAACATATTTTGGATTTTTCTTTTCTTAGCATATTAAGGCCGATAAACATTAGCTGTCAGCCCTTATCAGTTCGCCTTAGGACGCCGGATTTCCAATCGGCTTACGGCAGGATGTAGGACAATCGTACCCCTATTGATTTGCCTTTATTCTCTCTCGATACTTCTAAAGAACGCCCCCGCTGCTGGAACCCGCCTCTTCAGGGCATTGGCTGCCGGCCACGTCTGAATCGAAGCCATAGTCGAAGCTGTAGTTAGTTAAATCAACAAAAACAAAATATGAAGTTATTATTATCATAACAATAAACAACAGCACAAGCAGCGCTGTCCTTGTCTGTTTATGTTATGCTTCGTGGTAGTTATACTAATCGTCATCACTCACGATATTATCGCCGCTGCCGTTGAGAAGATTTCCTGCCCAGCCGCGAAGTGCAGCGCTTATCTGATACTGACGAACAATATCATTCTCAACAACGTCAAATGAGATACTCACAAACCTGCTCTGCGGTGGTAACTCAGGAAGAAAGCCAAACTCCACATTGCTGCATTGCGGCACTAACGGTACGTATGTAACGATGTAATCACTTGTTGAGAGCGTCGAGATGTCGCTCAACTCTACCGGTGTAGTATCGGATGAAGGAAATTCACAAAGTCTCAGATAATCTCCGCCCGCCCCTCTCTCGATATAGACCAATTCATTTATATTGATTTGTCCATCACCATTATTGTCCGCTCGCCAGATAGCTATTTCGCCGCTGGGTGTTCCACATATCAGCTTGCAATGTCTAATCAGCTCCGAAATCCTAAGTGTTGCATAACGCACTTGCGACTGTTTCTGGCTCGTGTCATCTGTTGTATCATTTGCTGCACCCACAGCAAAAGCCAGTGTAGTCACTGCGGCTAATATTATGCCGGTAACAATCAAAGCAAGCAGCAGTTCAACTAACGTAAAACCTCTCTTATATCTGACATCTCTCATATGGGATAAACCTGAATACCAAACTCAGTTTTCTTATTCACTCACAAGTCGATATATAATCGCAATTTCCTTGCCACTGTAATAAACTCGAACCTTAACAAGAATAAATTTCGCTACTCCTGCCCCGCTTTCCTGTGGGACATAAACATAATCGCACATCGAGTCCCTGCTGATCATCGTGTAATTTGAGTCTGTAAATACCACCCCATTTGTATCCTTTACCATACCTTCCGCTTCGGAAGCAGCATTATAGCCGGCTACTATCTGCCCAAACGGCGTATTAACAATCTCCTGCATCAAATCGCTTGCTAACTTTGCGCTTAAAGTTCTTCGCACACCTTCAGCCCGCACTGCTGCTCCAGTGGAAAATGGAAGCAACACACCAGCCGCAGCAATACCTAATACAATCGTGGCCATCATTGCCTCAGCAAGTGTGAAAGCTTTCGCATTCTTCATAACTTCTCATCACTTTCTAAAGGGCCGCATGTGCGGCGGAATCATCGGTTTGGAACAATCCGGTGTTTGTATCAATTCTCCATCCGGCTTTACCCACTCCTGCCGGTTCACCATCAAAACGAACAGTATTTAGATTATTAAAAGGATTAACAGGAATCTTCTCAACATACGGACTGTACTGCCCTATCTTTGTTGTCATATTAGTTTTGAAACTTTTGAAAGAATCAAATGGTGGAAGGCAGTTTCCATGCTGAGCTCGGTACAAATCAAGCTGGGAACGCATCTGATGAAGTCCGTCAATCAACTCGCAAGTCCTTGATTCCTGGCTCGCTTCTGTAAACTGCGGAAGAACTGACATTCCAACCACGCTCAAGACTATCGCTATGCTTACCACCTCTACATACGACAAACGGCTCTCTTCTCTCATAACCCTCTCCTGATATTGTTAAAAAAGGCTGACCAGTTTTGGCAATTTGCCCAACCTGGTCAGCCCTGGATAAACATTGTTACTCAACAGTTAGTGTATTCATTAGAGATTCTCGTGGTCGGCACCGAGAACACCATCTTGATCATAGTCATCGTCAGCATTGATTGCACCGGTGATTTCATCATATTCCCAGCCACCAATGTTATCACCAATGGTTCCGCTGTCATCCAGGTTGCTCTTGTCATTGAACTGATTTGTCGCAATCTTCTGAACGTAAGGACCGTAATCGGTACCAACAGCACCGGTAATATCGGTCTGACCTGTCATTTGTGCTGTAAAGGTGGCGAAATCAGGTGGAAAATCGTTGTGCTGAATCTTATATAGCTCAATTTGTGAGCGCAGCGTCTGAAGATCAGTGCACAGAGCTGACAGCTTGGCTTCGGTACTAGCTTCGGTGAACTGAGGAATTACAATAGCTGCCAGAATACCCAAAATGACCACAACAATCAGAATTTCGACTAATGTAAAACCGCGTCTTTTAGCTTTCATTTTTTTCCCCTTTTCATCAAATAAGTTCTACTTAACTGTCTGATAAATCACACAACATTAAGCATAATACTTTTCCTCAGCAATCAGCGTATCGACCCAATCGATACATTGCTTAACCGCACCTTTAATCTTGTTTGTCGTCAATCCCCCTCCAATAAAAACCCCCGAAAATACACCTGAAAATATACTTCTAATAATTAATAATCCCACTCGGACACCAGACGGCCAATAAAAAAACCAAAATCCAACGTCCGAATAAACTTTAGTTTGCTCTTTTCAAAAAGCTAAATAATCACCTAAGAAAAATATAAGAAATAAATGCTATGCTGCCAAATTTGCAGGTGTGTGATTATCAGATATGCCTGAATTCAACATCCCAAATGCAAAATAATACTCATACTACTCTGCGAAGCACGAGGATTAGATTTTGGGCTATATGGAAGACGGGAGACGGAAGACGGAAGACGGGTCGCTGCGAAGCACGAGTCGAATCAGGACAGATAGAGCAATAATCAATAAACAATGTCAATAGTCAATATACAGGGGTGCATTTTTGACGTGTATTTTTCTCCTGGTTTCACCAGCGTGTTCAAGCTCTATCCGAACGCAGCTTATAGTCTGTAGAGCTGTTTCGATCTTATCGACCCATTCAATCAGAACCACTGAGCGGGAATAACAGAAATCGTCAAAGCCCAACATCTCAAACTCGGAAACAGAATTCAGCCGATAAGCATCTATATGGTAAATATCCAGTCTGCCGGCATACTCATTAATTATAACGAATGTAGGACTATTAACATCTCTGCAGTCTTTGGCCCCGGCACCGGCCGCAATGCCCTTAATCAAATGCGTCTTGCCGCTGCCTAACTGCCCACAAATACCTATAATCTCCCCTCCTTTTAATTGCGAGCCAAGCCTTCGACCAAACTCTATGGTCTCTTCCGGTGAATTCGAAATAGTATTAATATCCATAACCAATATCGCAGATCCGGCGTCGTTTGACGGAATCAATTACCCAACTGTGACGGGTAGTAATAACCCATCGTCTGAGCAGCAACGCCTAATCGGTATTGACGGTCCCGCATAAGGCAGGAACGCCGACTCGAAGTAGGAATGGTCGTAGTGTAAATGCGAAGCTCTCCTTTTAGGCTGGTAATTACCTCTTCCCGATGATCACCCAGACAATCAACCACTGCTATTACCCTGCCTTCAATCGGTTGTATTGCCTCGCCACCCCAGTCACGGATTGCTCCGGATACAGCTACTTCCTTTTGAGGATCCGAATCCCACCAGAGAGGACGCGGCGTTAAGGGACCCTTTTCCTTAAATTCTATTAGCTGCCCATTTGCACTGTAGAGCCAGCGCTCTTTAAGGTCCCGCTCGCCAACATAAACTTCCATACCATCATACTCTGCCAGGATGTCCCCGGCCATCCCCTGACCGTGAAGGTGGCGGGAGGGTTTCTTATGGGTCCACAATTTACGGCCGGTTTTCGCATCTACCACACAGATACCATCAGTTTTTTGACGAGTCTCAAAGCCGTAAAAAACCTCCAGACCCGGATTATCAGGGGCAATATCGGCAACATAACAGACATCAGGATGTCCCATCTCTAACGTCCAGAGGCCTTTGCCGTTATCATCGATAACCGCGGCCCCGATGACCAGCTCATCCCTGCCGTCGGCGTCAACGTCG
>JABMRO010000722.1 GCA_013202635.1 Planctomycetota bacterium | reverse complement strand
CCATTTGTAATAGCGAAACGCATCTGGCCGTTTATATCTATTCGGGGTGAAAGGAACATGTTGACTGTGGTGCCGGTGCCGATATCGAAGATACGCTGCCAGGCTCCCCCTGCATTCGAAAAGTCAACCCATATAGTAAATGTCGAGCTTGTCAGTGATTCGATGACCGAGCCGATGGGTAATGCCACATAGTCGTCGGTGCCGTCGAGCTTTAGCGCACCGCCGTCATAGCCATCCATCCATTGGGGCCGGCCAACAAGGTCGGCATGATTGTTCTGCCCCGACCAATCAAGGGCCTTAGTACCAAATCCTTCATCAAATTTCCACCAGCCAACAAGGTTGGGGTCGGTACCGGATATAACAGGTATCGTTTCGAAACTCCAGAGGTCACCTTTATATGTTGTGATAGCATCAAACTCATCAACACGCCAATAGTATGTTTTCTCTACTTCAAGCGGTCCAGGGTCATAGCTTGTAGTACCTTGAGGGAGTCCTCCGGCGGCATTGTTGACATCGTCAAAATTATCACCGAAATATACGGTGTGTAATTTGGTACCGAAACCAGCCGTCCAGTTAAGAGCCGTATTTGTGTCTATATATTTTGTGCCATCAGCCGGAATGGGATTATAGGCTTTTTTAGGCGGAACCATAAAACTCCAGATATCACCTTTCCATGGACTGTCCGGATGCAGATCATTGACCTCATCAATCCTCCAGTAGTAAGTTGTGCCGGGAACCAAACCATCCGGAAAGGCAAATCCGGGGAAACCAGCAACAAAAAAAGTTGATGCCTGGTTACCATAAAATGCGTCTTCAGTGCCGTCATTTACATTATCGAAATTATCACTGAAGTACACATCGTGCGAGACAGCGGAATTTCCCGGCGACCAGCCAAGGTTCACCCATGTATCCAAGTGTATGGCGCCATCAACCGGGATGGGTTTCTCGGCCTTAAGCCACGTAGGAAGGATACCTTGAAACAAGTCCTGTACTTGAACCGCTGTCAAACTGCGGTCGTAAATTCGCACTGACGCAATCGATCCGGTAAAATTAAATTGTGAAGCCACACCCGCACCGGTATCGTCAGCCTGCGCGGCAACTCGAATTATATTACCGGCGTGAGTATTCAGCTCAACCTCAACGACACTCTCCTGTTCACCATTGACATATACACGAGCGGCAGAGCCATCATAAGTATAAACCAATTGCCACCATGTGTTGGCAGCAGGGGCGGGTGAGTGTGTCCCCCACCATCCCATGTCGGGTGTGCTCCAGTGCCCAACTGCACCAAATAAACCGTTATTACCGTAGTTGAAGGCGATATTAGTACCTGTCGGGCCTCCCCGGTGACTCCAGGAAACAATTGTTTCTTCACTTGGTATTTCCGGATTGTACGCCCACACTTCGATTGTACGGGTACCTGCTCCCTCGATACCCTCTGTGGAAGTGGGCCCTTCGAACCAGCTGGTTCCATCGAATGTTACAGCTTTTACACCGTCAACCTCCTCGACAACAGGTGCACCTTCAGCTATGAAATCACCAAGTGATCCATGGTTGGGCCAAATTGTCACTCCCGTGCCATCCGGTAAATCCCCAGCCCTCAAATCGACCAGCAGATCTTTGGCAACGGTCACGTTAGTCCCGGCAATACCACCCATAAGCCCGAACAACAAAACAAAAGAAAGTAGAAAAAACAAGTTCTTATACATAAGAGTCCTCCTTCAAAAATTAAACATGGCTCGTTAATTGAAATGTGAAAATCCTCACTTGCGAAGCACAAAGTTTAGATTAAAACTCAATGTCCCGCATAATACACATCCTCCTCTATTATGAAAATTTCAGAAATCGCGTCCGTTAGAAGACCTCAAAAGCCAAGACGGCCGACTATCCCAGTAAAAAATTCACATACATTATCTATACCAAATTATCCACCTCCCCGTCAAGGAAAATATTTTGCAAAATGCATACCCTGACAAGGATCAAAAAGTACAGGGTGATATGGCTTATTATGCTTTGGTGCGGTGAGGATGATGGAAAAACGTGGGTAAACATCCCCTCCATTGCAATTGCGTTTATCCGGCATATTGTGTATCTTAGTGCCATAAAGGGCTTCAGCAGCCTTATATGGTGTTCAAGATAAGAAACGTAAAATGAATTGTGACGAAAGGCAAAATTATGCAACCAGGGAAGATAATTAAGCTGTTTATACTTCTCGTGATGCCGATGTTGATTTTGAGCGAAAGCTGTGGTGTTAGCTCTGGGGAGAATAAACCGAAGATTCGACATGAGGCAATGTCCACAGGCGGCGATTCTAGAAGTAAGGATTCAAAGACGGCCAAACCCGAGAATAATCGCTGGGAAACAACAATCCAGAGTTTTGAGGAATGGGACAGCAAGAATTCATTTCCACCCGATGCGGTATTGTTTGTCGGCAGCTCCAGCATTCGATTATGGGCCACGCGAGACTATTTTACGGAATTTCCAGTGATAAATCGGGGTTTTGGAGGCTGTCATATTTCAGACGTAAATTACTTTGCGCGTCGAATTGTCCTGCCTTACAAGCCAAAGGTGATAGTGTTTTACGCAGGTGACAATGACATCGCAGGCAGAAAAACTCCACAGCGAGTATTCGATGACTACCGGAAATTTGTTAATCTTGTCCACAAAGAGCTTGCGGCAACACGGATTATATTTGTGGGTATTAAACCGAGCCTGAGCCGCTGGTCACTTTGGCCGCTGATGAAAGAAGCTAATTTGATGATAAAGGAATTTTCCGACAAAGATAAGCGTCTGTTTATTTTTGATTCTTCAGCTCCGTTACTTGGAAGTAACGGCAAGCCTAACGAACGATTATTTCTAAAAGACAACCTGCACCTGAACAGCAAAGGTTACGATGCCTGGACCAGAATGCTCAAACCCGTCATTAAAAAAGCATTGAAGCCGGAGTCAAAGGCGCTGGTCACGGCTTCAGAATAGTTGACCGTATGCAGGAGTTCTTCAACAGGCACTTGAAGAAATAACCTGATTCTTTTGTTTCAGAGGCCTCCATTTGAAAAATACTTATGGAAACAGCAAAAGTTCGCAAGTCGTGAGAAACAAAGCTCTTATTATGTAACCGCGTTATCTCGCCAGAAGCTCATAAGGAATCCCGCAGCCCTTTAGAAAGCTTTTGCAGCTCCTGCACTCGCTCGGACTTGATTGAGCTGCAGTAGCGAAGATTCGCGTATTCGAGATACCAGTCTGATATCCTTGTCCACAATCCATTACCCGAGTCTCGCTGCCGAAGCTGCTGAGAGAAAGCGTGTAACGGCTCACTAAAGTGACGTTGTGAGCCCGCGGCTTTAACTTTGCGATCCATCCTGGTCAGCATTTTGTGCAAAGTAAAAAGCTCCGGATTTTGCGAGCCCTTCAACTTTGTTTTACTTTTAGACTTCTTCCTCCTGTATCGTAACAGGGCCAGGGCCAGCCCTCCGCCAAGAAGGCTTATCAGTAGAACCAAGCCATTAAGTATGCCATAGGAATTGAATAACCAGCCAAGCGCACCAACAAGACCATATTGATACAAAGCCTGCAGGAGCTGAGTAAGAGTACCAGTACCGGCTCCCATCCGTTCGGACTGTTCATCAGCGGACGCCGTGGCCAGATCCCTGCCTACCGTAGCTTCGACAATTGTCCACTGGTTCTGCTCCTGGTCCCATGCTTCGGCCCAGGCATGAGCGTCCATGTTCCGCGCGACCCACAATTCACTTTGAGCTTCTTTCTCTGTGACTAAAAAACCAGTAACATATCGAGTCGGCACGCCGGCAAGACGCAGCAGAATGGCAGCGCCGGAGGCAAAATACTCGCAATATCCGGTAGATTCCTCTAATAGAAAGTGGGTTAGCATGTCCTGGCCGGCCGGGATGTCCAGTCCGAGCATATAGGTGTAGTTGGTTCGAAAGTGGTCAATAACAGCATTGATTTTCTCGGTCGTTGTGCTGCATCCTGCAAAAATTCTGTCTGCCAGTTGACGTACACGCGGGTCAAGTTCGTTAGGAATGTTCAACATTCCGGTCGGGCGCTTTTGAGAAGACGATTTCGTGTAGGCAATTCGGTAAATCAGGTCGCTGCGAAATTTCGGATTATAAATGATATCGTCGTCGTCACGCATCAGCAAATTAAATTTAAGGGGCGCCGCAATCAAGGATGTCCCCAGAGGTGTGAACATAGTATCATCGAACCGGGATTCATGTCGGACAGTCATGTATTTATATCTGGAAGCATCTTTCTTATCTAAGCGAAAGACATTTGTTCTGCCTATGAAATACATGCCGAACGGCATATTTTGTTGAGGGAAGAGAACCTCCTGGTGTGACAGGTCGAGCCATTCGGATTGACGATAAACATCAAATGCCATGGCCCTCAAGTAGCCGGGACTGCTATCACACGTAATGCTCAACACGGGCGTTGAATCCTGTTCTCCCTTGATTAACAACACGCTTGACAGTTTGCCGCTGGTGGAAAATCCCACATGTGAGATACTGTCTGTTGTACTCTCCAGGGAGGCACCGCCTCTCTGGAACAAAACCGGAAGATAGAGAACCTCGACATGGCGATAGAGTACTGAGTCAATGATCCAGCCGCTGTTTACAGTAATCATAAGTATCAAGGCGAAAGAAATCCAGCGGGACATACGTCCTATACGCCCCGGAACGGGTGTATCCATCGATCCACGTGCAGCCGCGGCATAAAGCACGACCAGAATAACCGAGAGCAGCTCTAACAGACGAAACGTAACATGCATATCATCAAGTAAGAAAACTGATCCAGCGGAGATTGTGACAGCGACGTGAAACAATCCCAATGAAGGTGGCAATTGTTGAGGTGTTCCGAGAAATAATATTAGGATCATTGAAGCCAGGAAGTAGCGGGCTATCGTTTGCCAGGCAATAGCTGTTGCCGCTTGTCCATAAGCTGCCCGGCCGATGGAACTGGCATAGCGGTAGTGAAGTGAAAACATAATCGCCAGAAAGAGCAGGAGTAATGACGTGATAACACGTCTTTCCGGCTTGATGTCCCATGTAAAGCGCCGCTGCAAACCCAAAAGCCCCAACACACAGAGTATAGTCGGATAGGCTATATCCCCGGAAACCCACCCTGTGAGTACCGAGCTTGTCAGCACTATAACTATAGCGATGGCTTTTTGTGTCTTCATAAGCGTTTTATTTGCATCGTCAATATCTCATCAGGGGACAGGAACCGAACATTTTCAGTCCATCCGACATCATCCTCATCCACATGCACTGCACTGGGCCCTCCTATAAGAAGAACAGTGCTGTGGCAGCCGGCCTGATTGGCCAGTTCCAGTAACTGCCGGTATGCCTTGTTCGGCCTCAACAGAACGAAAAAGACTTCAGATATTTCACGGAACCGACCTGCCAATACCGGCGATATCGTTTCCAGAGAATAGCTTTTAGATGGTTCGACACCCGCCAGTATATCGTGTATTTTATCGAGGCGCATCATTTTTGGCCAGGTAGTGAACTGATATAACTCGGGGCCGGCAAGAAGGAATTCGATAAAACAATCATTGTTGATTGTAAAAGCCACAGAAGCACAAAGAGAGATGGCAGATTCGAGTTCTTTGCTCTCGTTTGACCTTGACAATGACATGACTTCAGGCAGGCAGGTATCTAATATCAGCGCGGTGCACCTGTCAAAATCATCGTGGTATTCCTTGGTGGCCGGCACAGACAGGCGGGCCCAGGCGCGGGCATCAGTATTGCGAGGGGAATCCCCCGGCAAAAAAGGGCGGTTTCCCACGTATTCAGGAAAAGCTCTCCTTTGGCCGACAAGCCTTGTGCCGCCGGCACAAACATTTTGACTTAGACCTCTCAGGGAGATTTGGAGCAGAGAAAAAGGCGGAAGGACGATAAGGGTTTCCTCATCTTCAGGCGATGTGCCGAAACTGAACAAGTTAAAAGGAAAGCTGGATCGACAAATCGGATGCTTGATTCGGTAATAGCCCCGCCGCCTGGATCGTATCGCAACAGTCACTTCGACAGTCTCGCCGGGCCCCAGGCGGGTAATCAAGTGTCCGCCTCCGACCTGCTCAATCGCCTCAGGCAAAGCACTAAATCTCACGCAGAGATTATATGCAGGTAAGCGTGCCGTGTTCTCGAGCACATACCTGAACTTTGTTGTCTGTCCCACTATGACACGTTCAGGCAGATTGCCTTTTATCCGGATTTT
>JABMRO010000721.1 GCA_013202635.1 Planctomycetota bacterium | reverse complement strand
AATTAAGTGTATTGGAAAATGTTTTTCTGCCGGTTATGGCGGGTAAGAGTGTGTTGGGCTGGTTTAGTAGCCGCAGATGGGCTAAAAGCCGAGCCAAAGAGCTGCTTGAGCAGTTTGGATTGTCGCAGCGGACTAAACATAAACCTTATCAGTTGTCCGGGGGAGAAAGACAAAGAGTGGCTATCGGCAGGGCCTTGATGAATGAGCCGAGGCTGCTTTTGGCAGATGAACCGACAGGAAATCTTGACTCTGCGACAGGAAATGGTATTTTAGATGTCCTTGAAAAATTGAACAGCCTCGGCCAGACGATTGTGATGGTTACCCACGATGAGAGAATTGCACAAAGAGCCGGGCGGATAGTAACATTGGTCGATGGTAAAATAGAGCATAAGAATATAAATAATTTGTAGTTTCTGTGCTTATAGCTTTGAGCTTTTCCGGCTTTGGAGAGTTTTTATGGCACTTAAAATTTGGCTTGACGACAAACTTGTTGACCAGGCGGATGCAAAAATATCCGTCTTCGACCATGGTCTGCTTTACGGCGACGGGGTTTTTGAGGGTATTCGTGTATATAACAGCAAAATATTTGAATTAGAGGCCCATATCAGGCGGCTTTATGACTCGGCGAAGGCGATACGGCTTGATATCTGGATGAGCCGAAGCGTACTTATTAGTGCAGTTGAAAAAACTGTTGAAGCCAATGGTGTTATTGACGGCTACATTCGACTGCTTGTTACGCGCGGTGTGGGAACTTTGGGATTGAATCCCTTTATCTGTGAGAACGGCAGTTTAATTATCATAGCCGATAACATTCAGCTTTATCCGGAAGAGCTTTATGAAAAAGGCATGAAGGTAATCAGCGCGACAACGGTTCGAAATCATCCTTTGGCGATTCCGCCACAGGTCAAGAGCTTGAATTATCTAAATAACATCCTGGCTAAGATTGAAGCGCTGGACTATGAGGTGCCGGAAGCGATTATGTATAACCACGAAGGATACGTGGCCGAAGCTACCGGCGATAATGTTTTTATCGTCAGGGATAATGTGATTTACATGCCGCCGGTTGAAGCAGGTTCGCTGGAAGGGATAACACGAGGTGTCGTCATCAGGCTGGCCAAGGAAGAAAATCTTGAGGTGGTTGAAAAGAATCTGACGAGATTTGATTTGTATGTTTGCGATGAATTTTTCCTCACCGGCACGGCTGCCGAGGTTATTGGTATTGTCGAGATTGACGGCAGGCTTATTGGTGACGGCAAGCCCGGGCCTATCACAAAATTGTTGAGAAAAAAATTCTTCAAATATGCCCACGGCAAGAAGTTGTGAGTTTTGAGTCTTTATTTATAACTCAGAATTCAAAACTTAAAACTATGAGTTCACCTACCAACATATCCGACAGTATTTCGCAAAGCAGAGTGCCTGCCTTTGGGCTTATCGAGAGTCATTTAAGCCGGGCGAAAAAGCTGATTGATGAACAGATGACCGGACCTGCAGAAGCAGGAGATATTAAACAATTACTCGAACATATGCGTTGCCGTAGCGGCGAAATGATTCGCCCCGGTCTGGTTTTGCTTGCAGGTAAGTGCTGCGGCAAAATCACAGAGGGACATATCCGTGCTGCAGCGATTGTCGAGATAATTCACAATGCTACACTGCTGCACGATGAAGTTATCGACAAGGGGCAAAAACGGTATGACCGGCCTGCGGTAAATAGTCTTTGGGGTAACGAAGCCGCAGTGTTGTTGGGGGATTTTTTGTTAGGTCGAGTTTTTCAGATGTGTGCCGAACTGAAGCCGCAGGTAAATGAGGTAATTGCCGCTGCAGCGGTTCGGATATGTGAAGGCCAGTTGAGACAGATAGCTCAAAAACAGAATTGGCAATTAAGCGAGTCGGAATATATCGACGTTATCACCGAAAAAAGTGCCGTTCTCTTTAGCACCGCCTGCCGTCTTGGTGCGCTTTTGTCACAGGGGACCGAGGCCCAGAGTCAGTTGTTGGCTGAATATGGTTTGAATGCCGGCATTGTGTTTCAAATTACCAACGATTTGCTCGACGTAATTGGGGATAAAAGCGAAACGGACAAAACAGCCGGCAATTATGTTGATAAACATAAGCTGACTTTGCCTGTGATACATTTGTTGGGCTCAGTGGATGAGAAGGGGAAAGAGGCGGTGATAAATTCATATTTCGAACGAAAAGACGCGCAATACGATAAGGAAGCTCTGGTGAAGATGTTAAGCCGTTATGGTAGTTTGGAATATGCTCGGACTCGGGCGCAGGAGTTTGTTGCCGAGTCGGTCGGGGCGTTGGGGGCTTTTAGAGAAAGCCATGCTAAAGAGGCTCTGATTGAGACAGTGAAATTTATGGTCTGCAGAACAACATAATACCGGTTCGTTTAGTGGCAGAAGAAATGAGCCAACAAAAAAAGGCCGGCTTTTTAAGACCGGCCTTTTTCGCTGATATTACTTAGTCGTTTTAGAAGGCATACTTCAAACTCAGGCTGGCCCATGTCAGGTCCTCATCAGGATTGACCGACTTTTCAGGAGTATTTTGATGATAAACACCCGGAGTCAAAGTAAGGTCATTGCCGAGGTCGAAATCAGTTGAGACACCAAGGATAAGGTGTGAAAAATCGTGGTCCACGCCTGCGGCACCGGCACCCTCGTTCCAGACAAATGCTGCGGAGAGATGAAGGATCTGCTCCGGAAGGTCCGGGAGAATGTCTTCGACGGACAGGTCGTAGCCAAGTCCGGCGATATGTACCCAACCGGACAAATCGTTAGCCAGGGCACTGCTTTCGGATGCCCACATACGAACAAGGGTGTAGCTGGGAACGACGCCTTCGGGGCAGATTTCCGGCCAGGAAAAAGTTACAAACATTTCCTGTGCATCCTTAATGTTACTGGGCTCATCCGGGTAATCATAATTGACCCAGCCGATGGAGTAGTCGGTAGCGTAAGTCTCGTATTCGAAACAACTGTTGCTGTAGCTTAAGGTCAGCCATAGCTCCTCGCCGTTTTCGAAACTGATACCTCCCCCGTGCGCATCTACGGCGGCACTGTTGGCCCTTACCCACTTTACACCGAGACCGAGTCCCGTACCATAAAGGTCCAGATCGAGACTGGTTTGAGTTGCGCCTTCACCATGAGCTCCCGGATACATATCGATACCGTACCATGTATAAGCGCTGAGATAAGTTACATCGATAGTTCCACTAAGCTCATCCTGTGCCTGGGTAAAACAAACTGTACTCAAAAGAATTACGGCAGCTAACAAAATTTCTTTCTTCATGTTCATCTCCTTTTTATTAAATTCTTCAGTCAAACTTCTCCTGCTACATAAAACATCACTATATTATTATAAGATTAAATCACCCGCCTACTGTCCTAAGAAGTT
>JABMRO010000720.1 GCA_013202635.1 Planctomycetota bacterium | reverse complement strand
GGTGATATCTACTGGGTTGAACTCAAGGAGCACCTGCCCGAATCCTATAGATAGCCTGAAGGCATATCAAATAAGCAAATGGCCACTATGAAAAGGAGATATGTTATGAAACAAAAGAAAAAAATGGTTTGGCTTGTGGCTTTTTTGGCAGTAGGTTCTATCCAGGTGTTCGGAAAGCCCTTTGCCGAAGGGACCTTATTTGGGACAGACCCCACCCGGCGGACCTTTCTTGCCTCTGCGATGCTGTGCGTTATCGGCTTGGCGCAATAGATGTGCTTGTTGAGTCTAAGGGCCTCAATCAGGATTATCGCATGTGTGTGGTCGGGTGTGGCAATGATGAGCGCATCGAAGTTTTCGGCTTCTTTTTCGAACATTTTGCGGAAGTCGTGGTAACGTTTCGCGCCGGGAAAGCGCTGAAAGACTTTGCCTGAGAGGTTGTGGTCGAGGTCGCACAGGGCGACTATATTTTCGCTCCGGCAACTGCCGAGGTAGCTTTGGCCCATTCCGCCGACACCGACGGCGGCGATGCGGAGCTTGTCGCTCGGGGCCTGTTTGCCGGGACCTCCGAGGACATAACGCGGGACGATGATTGGTGCGGCAAGGCCGGCAACGAGAAAAGTACGTCTGGATACTCGCTGGCCGGCGCTATTGCCGGGATTTTGAGACTGGTTAGAGCTGGTTGTTTTATTCGATGGCATTTCAAGGGTCTCCTTTCCGAATTGGGTTTGGCCTTGTTTTAGTACCATTTCTGATAAGAAAGTATGACTTTATTATTCATCTTGGGCAAGATTGTTTCGGCCAACATTTCCAATACCAGGGATATTAAAGGCACCGACGGCATAACCGGCGCCGGCGGCTTTGTCAACGCAAGAAACTCGCCCGGATTTATACTTGACTAAGGTAGTAATTTTCTTTAGAACCTGTCGTTTGTTTTAACCGTATAGCACATACTATCTTTCGGCTGACAATATTGCACATTATGAGTAAAGATGTAGAACAAATATCAAGTGCCTGCACCTGTGGAGACCTCGCCACAGGTGGCGTAGGTACAGGTGGTACAGGTGGCAGGGTGTCAAATAACCGGGCCCACTATTTTAAAGGTGTAACTCTGGGCTCTTTGGGTTTCTGCACTCGCTGGGCGGTTGATGCTCACGGAATCGGGCCTGAGTGGATTGAAGTTGTTGAAATCGACTTGCATCTGCGAAGTCCTCATAGCCGCTTACACGGAATGCGAATAGCGCATATCAGCGACCTTCATTACAGCAGAACTGTCAGTGGTGCGTATTTGCATCGTTGTGTTGAACGGATTAATATGCTCGATGTTGATGTAGTGGTAATGACGGGAGATTACATCACTTATGATATTCGAGGCAAGTATAGAGAGAAGGTCATCGCCCTGCTTGGCAACATCGAAAGCCGCTTCGGTGCTTATGCCTGCCTGGGTAATCACGATTATGGAGTTCGCCTGTCTGGCCGCAGGCGGGGGAACTTGCTGCGCCGGTTGATACGAGGCATGGAGGCCAGCGGAATCACTGTTTTACGTAATGAATCAACCGTTTTAGACATCGATGGCCATCCGCTTTGGTTTGTGGGATTAGGTGATTTGAACGTCGGCGACTTCCAACCGGAAAAGGCCTTTGCTGAAGTACCCACCGATCAGGTAACTATCGCGTTGATACATAATCCCCGCGGTGTCGAGCATCTGGGTGAATTCGCAGCAAATGCTGTGGTTAGCGGACACACTCACGGAAGAAAATCGAAGTTTTCAGTCAGCCTGCCGTGGACAAACGAGGAAAGGCGTTTTCACTCAGGTTTGTACGAGTTCGAAGGTAAGAAGCTGTATGTAAACCGTGGACTTGGCCGGGTTGGCAGAACACGGATGAAAATAAGACCTGAAATCACGATCTTTACTCTGCGTTGAAAAGCTCAAAATAAGCTTTGATTCGAAATTGATATGATTGGTGGATATTCTGAATCACTTCATTGCAATAACGGCAACGTCCTCTGCGGCGAGTGTAAGGTTGGCTTGCCCATTAAGGAAGTTGATTTTTTGGCCGTGCACTAATTCACGGTCCGCTGCCGAAGTTTTTCCTTCTATAGTGATGGTTACGGTACGGCGCTCGGGGCTGTCGTTGAAAACTGTCAGGTATCGGCTCCCGAACCGTTCGACATAGATTTGCTTGTCGTTCGAGCGAGCATGGGTAATCGGTTCCCAGCCCGCTTCGGCCACCAGCCTGCACAGCGGAACATACTTTTTGAAAAGGTCTCTATCCCGTTCATAGAGTTCGGGTCGCGAGAAGTAATGGCCTTGTGAAGCATTAT
Source organism: Planctomycetota bacterium (assembly GCA_013202635.1). Lineage (GTDB taxonomy): Bacteria > Planctomycetota > Phycisphaerae > Sedimentisphaerales > Anaerobacaceae > NIOZ-UU13. The sequence goes on along the minus strand of JABMRO010000720.1, from coordinate 2,429 downwards.
GGCTGAAAAAACCGGGATACATACCGTAAGCAAGACAACGCTTCATATATTTTTCCACAAGCTCATGAGAAAATTCTTCGAAACGGGTGTTCATAAGGAAGCAATAGGGTTTGCCTTTGCAGAGCACACGGCGATAAAGCAGGTTACTGTCAGACATCGGACGCCATGTTCGGCCGGGGTTCCAGTCGGTTTCGGTGCCCATTACATCAAGCTCCGGTGTCAGCCAGCATAAGCGGATGGGGGTGGAGTTTGCCATCATGAGCTTTCCCATGCTATGTATGTCGTCCGAGATAGCACGAATATATTCGAAGGCTATCAGGCCGCGAAAGATACCGACCTTACGGCTCTTAAGTGAAAAGGTCAAAGGTGTTTGAGTCGCTGCGAAATGGTCGCGGCGAAAGTTCAGCTCGTCGGTCACGTAGCCTTCGCTCGAATCGATATATTCTCCATCCAGATCGGCCCTGCGGCTGGTTCCGTAGAGTTCTTCTCGAAGCTTCGCGTTCCACTTGTTCTTGAACTCTGTAATGTCACCCTGAACACCGGGCATGGAATTAATGCTCCAGACCGCGCCGTCACACCAGGGTCTGTTAAGCAGTCGCGCAGAAAATTTTCCGGTTTCATCGTGATAGCCGCTCGTAAAAAATGCCTTGGCACGAGGGTCTGACTTGTCATCGGCGAGATATCGGGCATAGTCCAGGGCGGCTTTCATGGTTCGGGGCATTTCTTTGGGCATGCGCATCCACCAGGTCATCGGTTCGGTGTAGCGGAAGGTAATGATGTTGTGCTCATCGTCCCAGGCTGTTTCATTGTTGCCTTCTTTGAATTTGAAACCGAACTCCTGCCAATCCTTAACTTCGCTGATTTTGGCAAAAGGCATCCAGAGACCCTGCTGAGGTGTACGGCAGCGGAAGTAGTCGTCGAATATTTCATAAAATCGGGACAGGGCGGCACGAAATCCCCATTCAGGGTTGAAATTAAACTTACAGAATCTCAAATGGGCAGTTGGCTTTTCAGGTGCAAGACCAATATCATATGCAAGGAATAATTCACTCGTCCCGCTGTTGTAGCCCGCACGGAAAAAGGCCGGCCGGGCCATGTCGATACCCAGGGCAAAGCCCTGGTCAGCAGCGGATACAGCAGCAAACGGATAGCGCGAGAGTTGGCCATTGGATCCGGCAGAGAATCCATTGGCATTGATATATTCGCGAGCCGGCTCGACCATCATACTTTGGCGCGGATCCTGTAACCAGTAGCATTGTCCGGTCGGAACGGGAACGGCATAAATCAAAGTTACAGCACGATCTTTTCCGGTCTTGTCGCTAATGGTGACATCATAAAATTCAGCTCGGCCCACATTCTTTTTTTCACATTTAAGCTCGATGTCAAGAGCGCTTCGTTCGAGCCGAACGAAGTCGGAACCGGCGACTACGTCACGAATCTGAAAACCTTCTCTCGCTTGCCCTATTAGTGAAACAGGTACGCCATCGAACATACAGGCTCCTTTTGGGGGCTTAATAACGCGCAGCTCGGGATTGCGGAAGTAAGCCTTGCCCTTGTGACGCCGCAGCAGCATATGAAAAGAAACAGACTTGACCGGCTTTTCAGGAAATACAGTAACTTCAGCTTTCTCCCACTGACCTGTACCGACGTTGTAAGAGTCGGTCTGACCCCACAACGAGCTTCCATCGGAATAAACAAGATCGAGATAAAGGGAATAATCACTGTTGCGACTGCCGGCTACTGCTTCCGCTTTGCTCCAGGCTGTAGCCACAATCGGTTCAGGTTTGGTTTGGTTCAATACAACCGTCTGGGAGATACCTCGCTGGGCCTGGGCATCGTCGCCGTTATCGCAAATAAAAATATTGTCCTGCTGTTCGAAGCCCTTTTGCCAGGGTCTCCAGGCATCAGGTTTAAGGAGGTTTTCTTCTGCATCGCGCAAGTCGAGCACTTTTTTTACAACAGCACCATCAGAGTATGCAAGGCCGCTTTGCTTTTGAGAAGGCTCTGCATAAAGGAGTTGTGGTGGTGCCAAGCCAAAACATATCAGGAGAAGGAGGCCGTAGGTTCGAATAATATCACTCTTATTTTTACAATCTACTGAGCACAAAGAGCTCGCACTTGGTTCTCTCATCACTTCAATATCCTCGATATGGCCGGGAGCAGAAGTTCGGCGCTTTTAATGTTATTACTATGTTAATTGCTGCTTGTGGATTTTAACTTCTTTTATCCAGCAATACAAGACCGGTACGACTAACATGGTAAGAATTTCAATCGTCATTCCACCGAAGGAAGGTATTGCCATAGGCACCATGATGTCCGAACCCCGCCCCGTGGAAGTAAGTACCGGAATCAGCGCCAATATCGTGGTTGCGGTCGTCATAAGGCAAGGTCGAATCCTGCGCATGCCCGCCTCTATCACTATCTGACGG
>JABMRO010000719.1 GCA_013202635.1 Planctomycetota bacterium | reverse complement strand
TTTCACATCCTCCGGGTCAGACACCTTCCAGTTCGGCATCCGCGCGAGAGGGATGCGTGTTATTTTATCATTTTTTGAAGCGTACCTTCCTGATGGTTCCACAAGATATACGGTTCGCGGTGCGAAATCGAGATCAATGTACCAGATTTTTTCAGCCTCAGGAATGTCCTTATTCTCAGCCCCTTTTTTCCATCCGCCTGTGATCCTGTATCCACCGGAGATCACAGCTTCTCCTGTACCCCAGGCCGGATCGCTTGTCAGGCGGATCGGATTCCTCTTCTTGCCCGATTCAAGGGCATTCATTGTACCCCTGTAGTACACTCCCCGCTTGAACACGTACGTGTGAATCCCTTTGCACTGTTTCGCATTTCCTGAGCCCTGCGGATCCCATGGATGGTGTTTCCACGGAGTATTCTTGGTCAACCCGTCGTTTGAATCACCCCCCCCCTTCATAATCGATATAGCGAGCTGAATCCCCCTTTACAAACCTGAACGGCTGTGGTGACCACTCGATGTCACTCATTGAAGATATCTTCGCATGTGTTTTCTGCCAGCTAAACTCTTCAGCGCTCGCCCATACACCACTGAGAACAAACAGAACAACAACCGCTGTACAAAGCTATGTCTTCATACTCTTCACCCAAAAAATAAAACCATTTGTTTTTCGAATTAATAGGATATTTGATTTCAACATACACAAGTGATTCTAACACGGGGGGGATAACGGTTCAAGGGAGGAAAACAATACGATTTATGCCATGACGCTCAATCCGGATAAAACAAAAATATACGGACTTACCTATTATGCCCGGTACACTCCGAAATAAAAATGATTTGACTGCAAGAAATAATTATGTAAGAATTTGATTTAAAATCAGGTTGCTTGGTAGGTAACATGTTGTCCGGGGAAGATAAATGAAAAAGTTCTTTTCACTTCTGCTTGTTTTTGCAATTGTTGCGATAGCCAGCTGGCAAGTATACAAGCGAATCACCGCCTCTGCTAATAAGAACAGACCAGATCGTTCGGCTGTCCCGGTGGCTATCGAGACCAAACCGATTCGCAAAGATATAATCAGGGATATTGGTGTTTTTACCGGCTCTTTGCTTCCGAAGTCGCAGTTTGTTGTCGCACCCAAGGTAGCCGGCTGGCTCGAAAAACTCTTAGTCAATATCGGCGATGAAGTTCACCAGAATCAGGTAATAGCTATCCTGGATGACGAAGAATTTACACAGCAGGTTCAGCAGGTCAGGGCGGAAGTACAGGTTGCAAAAGCAAACGCTGAAAACTGTACAAGCGACCTTGACATTGCCAAACGTGAGTACGACAGAGCAAAAGCACTTCGCGAAAAACAAATCGCCTCGGCGTCTGAACTGGATGAATCCGAAGCTGCATTTAATGCCTGCCAGACAAGGCTCAAGGTCTCACTCGCTCAGGTGGCTCAAAAAGAAGCCGCTCTAAAAGCTGCCGATGTCCGGCTTTCCTATACCAAAGTTCAGGCATTCTGGGAAGACGGAGGTGATACCAGAGTAGTTGGTGAAAGATTTGTGGATGAAGGAGCACTGCTGCAGGTCAATGAGCCTATCGTTTCCATACTCGAAAACAACCCATTGACCGCAGTGGTTTACGTCATTGAAAGGGACTACCAAAAAGTCAAGGTAGGTCAACAGTCTATCATCACTAATGATGCCTATCCCGATAAAACTTTTACCGGCAATGTAGTACGCATAGCGCCGCTTCTGAAAGAAAGCTCCCGTCAGGCAAGAGTAGAAATCGAAATCCCGAATCCTGGCCAGCTCCTTAAGCCGGGAATGTTTGTAAGGGCCCAAATTGAATTCGCCAGGCATGATAACGCAATGTTGGTTCCGTACACTGCTCTGGTAAAAAGAGAAGGCAAAGAAGGAATATTTATTGCAGACCTGAACAATCTCAAAGCTCTTTTTACTCCTGTAAAAACAGGTATCATAAATGGCGAATTAGTTGAGGTAATAGAACCGGATATTTCAGGTTTTATAGTCACTCTGGGTAATCATCTTCTCGAAGATGGCTCAGATATTACAGTATCAGAAAAGAATCGCCCGGAAAAAGCTCCTCAAAATAGAGAAAGCAGATCTGATAAGGAATCTGTTTCTGCCGGGCCAGGAGATTCGCGATGAGAATCTCACACTTTGCTGTACGCCGCCCTATATTCACTATTATGGTGGTTTTGATGGTAGTCCTCCTTGGCACTATCTCACTAATAAACCTTCCAATCGACCTTATGCCCGATATTTCATACCCGACTCTCAGCATATCCTGTAGTTATGAAAATGCCGGCTCAGAGGAAATCGAGGAGCTTATAACCCGTCCAATCGAGGAGGCCTTGAGCGCTGTACCCGGAGTCGAAGAGGTAACCTCCGTTTCTATCGAAGGCCAAAGCACCGTTCGAGTAGCCTTCGGTTGGGGAACAGATCTCGACGCCGCAGCAAATGATATTCGCGACCGTTTGGATCGTGTTAACGACCGTCTGCCTGATGATTCTGACCGACCAACTCTTCGAAAGTTTGACCTCGCAAGCTTCCCAATATTGATTCTTGGTGCCTATAGCAACCTCGATCCCGTCAAGACCCGGCAGATTATTGAAGACCAGGTAAAATATCGCCTCGAGCGCGTGCCGGGTGTGGCCGCGGTTGATATCTGGGGCGGCCTTGAACGTGAGATTCATGTTAAGCTCGACCCGGCCAAGATAAATGCACTGGCAATACCGCTCAACGAAATTATGGGACATATACGTGATGGAAACGTAAATATTCCTGCAGGAACTATAGAACGGGGAAATTTGGAGGTTACTATCAGAACCCCGGGCGAATATACTGACCTTACACAGTTACAGGACACCGTAATTGCGATTCGGCAGGGTGTACCAATTCAATTGAAGGAAATCGCCAATGTGGAGGATTCCTGGCAGAAGATTACAAGGATTGTTCGAGTCAACGGCGTGCCGGGTATGCGGCTTTCGGTTAATAAACAGTCAGGAAAAAACACAGTAGAAGTTGCACGTGGTGCGCTCGAGGAACTTGAACGCATCAATCGTGATATACCGCACATTACAATAACATCTATTCTTGATACATCCGATTATATAAAGCGTTCCATTAAAAATGTCGGCTCTTCAGCAATTTATGGAGGAATCCTGGCTGTATTCATCCTGCTTTTATTTCTCCGCAACCTGCGAAGCACCATTGTTATTACGACTGCGATTCCGGTATCGATTATTGCAACCTTCGCCTTACTGTATTTTGGTAACTTCACCCTTAATATTATGACATTGGGCGGACTGGCCCTCGGAATCGGAATGCTCGTTGATAACGCAATTGTCGTACTCGAAAACATCTTTAGAATGCGGGAATCCGGCGAAATATTGGAACAAGCCGCCGTCGATGGAACCGAAGAGGTTACGAATGCCATCATTGCAAGCACGCTGACAACAATGGTGGTTTTTTTGCCGTTGGTTTTTATAAAAGGAATGTCCGGGGTGATGTTCAAACAGCTCTCAATTGTGGTTAGTTTCTCGCTTCTGTGCTCCCTTGCAGTAGCACTAACACTGGTACCCATGCTCTCTGCACGTATTCTTCCTTCCGCTTCAAAAGAAGTGACGAGCAGGCAATCTTTTGGAACCAGAATATTCGAAATGAGTGCAGGATTTTTCAAACGTCTTGAAGACAGCTACAAGAAGCTTCTGCATCTCGCCTTGCATAATCGCACCTTTGTTGTGCTTATTGCGGTGCTGGTTTTGGTTGCAAGTTTGCTGCTTATTCCATATATCGGTGTAGAACTGATGCCCGGTACGGATGAGGGTGAAGTCAGGATTAACTGTGAAATGCAGGTCGGCACTCGCCTGGATTTGATGGACGAGAAATTTAAGTTTATCGAGGGAATTGTTAACGACTCCGTACCTGAAATCGAGAACATAGTGACAAGTGTTGGCGGCTCCCGGTGGCGCGGCAGAGGGGGGCATACCGGCAGTATCCGTATCTCATTGAAAGATCAATCTCAGCGATCGAGGTCGAGTGAGCAGATTGCTGTTGACCTGCGCAGAAAATTAATGAACATACCTGGAATGATTGTTAGAACCCGTGCCGGACAGGGACTGTTTATATTTCGTTTAGGCACATCGGGAGCTGACAAGGTTCAGGTCGAAGTTCGTGGTCACGACCTGGAAATGGCGGACAGGTTGGCTGCTCAGATCAAAGATATTGTAGAATCAGTGGAAGGAATCACCGACGCCCGAATCAGCCGTGAATTAGGAAGTCCAGAAGAGCTGATTGTCATAGACCGCCAGAAGGCCGCCGATATGAATCTGACCGTTTCCAAAATAGCGAATGCCCTTCAAACTATCATTTCCGGGACAAGGGCCGGCTACTATCGCCAGGCTGGTGATGAATATACGATTCTCGTTAAGCTAAGAGAAGCCGAGAAAATGAACTTGAGAGATATTCTTGACCTTACCCTTGTCAACTCCGCCGGCCAGCCGGTTGTTATTAGAAATGTAGTAAATGTCGCTCCTCGAAGTGGCCCTGTCATAATTGAAAGAAAAGACCAGGAACGAATTGTCAGCATCTCGGCTGACATCAGCGGAAGGGACATGGGTTCGGTCATATCCGACATACGAAAACAACTGCGAAGCATCCCTGTACCGGCGGATTTTACTATCGCTTTCGGTGGTGATTATGAAGAGCAGCAGAAGTCATTTCGCGAACTTTTGCTCAGTTGTGTTCTGGCACTGGTTCTGGTTTATATGGTGATGGCCTGTCAGTATGAGTCTTTACGCGACCCCTTTGTTGTGATGTTTTCGGTGCCGCTGGCCGCGATTGGAGTTATTCTGATGCTTTTCCTCACGGGCACAACTTTTAACGTTCAGTCTTTCATCGGATGTATTATGCTCGGAGGAATTGTAGTCAATAATGCTATTCTTCTTGTTGACCATACCAACCTGTTGCGTCGCAAAGCTTCTATGCCGATTCGGGAGGCTATAGAAGAAGCGGGCAGAAGACGCCTGCGGCCGATTCTTATGACTGCTACGACAACTATTATTGGCCTGGTACCTTTGGCCCTTGGTTTTGGCGAAGGGGGGGAAGCTCAGGCTCCCATGGCAAGAGCCGTTATTGGAGGTTTGCTAAGCTCCACATTGATTACACTCGTGTTCGTCCCTGTAGTCTATTCGATTTTTGAATTTCGCAGCCCCGGCTCAGCAGCTGGCAGTAAAAGTGATATGTAAAATATTCTATTTTAACGGTGATTGAAAAAGTGTCTGTTAAAAATCTTACCATAATATTTTATAGCATAATACTGGTTATTCAACCTGTCTTGCTGTCTTCATGTACGTCGGTCTATCCCGAACCTAACTCCGATTATGACGGGTCGGAAACTAAAGGCGATGTACAAAAGAATCAACTGAATATTCCCGAAGATAAACCTCTTGATATTAATAATGTTGCCGAGACCGGCGGCCCTTTAACAATAGGCATCCAAAAAGCGATTCTTTTCGCCATGGAAAACAACCAATCGCTTTTTGTCCAAAGAATGAATCCTGAAATAACCCGTACGTTCGAAAAGGAGGAGCTTGATATATTTGATCCGCTCCTCGATGCCGAAGTGTCCAATAGAAGAACTGTCGCAGATAGATTGTCCCGGGCCGGCTCCAGTACGGAAAGTCAAACTGTGGATGGCGTTACGGGCCTGATTTCACTGAGTAAACTTTTCCCCACCGGCACAACCGTTGGGCTCCGGGGCAGTACAAGTTATACCGATTCGTCTTTGTACAGTGATACGTTTACTTCTAATCGTCTCGGAGTTACCGTCACTCAGGCGCTTTTGCAGGGAATGGATATCTGTGCCAATTTAGCGCGCGTACATCAGGCCAGAATCGAGACGCTTATTTCAGAGTATGAGTTGCGTGGTTTTATGGAGATTCTTTTAGAAGAGGTCGAATCTAAGTTTTGGGATTACGCCCTCGCTCAAAGACAAATTGAAATATATACCAATTCACTCAATCTTGCTGATAAGCAAATGTCAGAAGTTCAGGAACGAATCATAATTGGACAGCTTGCCGAGACCGAACT
>JABMRO010000718.1 GCA_013202635.1 Planctomycetota bacterium | reverse complement strand
ATTTGGCGAGGGCCTGAAGGAAATGCTGCGTCAGGACCCCGATATCATATTCGTCGGTGAGATGCGCGACGCCGAGACGATATCCATGACCCTTATGGCCGCTGAGCCGGGACACCTTGTTTTTTCCACACTGCATACGAGAGATGCGACCGGCACTATAACAAGAATATTGGACTACTTCCCCTCCGGCAGACAGTCCGAGGTGCGCAACCAGATGTCGCTTGGGCTTGCTTATATTATATGTCAGAAGCTTGTGCCCAAAAAGGATGGAACCGGAAGAATCGTAGCGATGGAAATTCTCAACAACAACTACGCCTGTGCCAATCTTATACGAACGGGCAAAGTCGAGCAGATTTATTCACAACTGCAGACAAAGACCCGGAACAGGCCCGACGAAAAAATGATGACGTTGGAACGGCACCTGGCAACGCTCGTAAAAGCAGACAAGATTGACCTGCTGGAGGCCAAAAAATGGGCCAATGACCTCAAATGTTTTACTGATGCCATGCAGCGTGTTTGAGTTTGACGTACATTTTTTTATGATGCGCATCGGATGAGAAATAAAACGCAGTAAGATTCAGATGACAATCCAGTTTTTTTGTCCCAGTTGCAATGATATAATCGGTTTTCCCGATAAACACGCCGGAAGACGCGCAAGATGTACCAACTGCGGGCAGTTCTTTATAATTCCTTCCGAAAATTACAAAAAGCCGAAGAAAGTCAAACTTCCGGAAGAAAAGGGCGAGCCGCTGCCGGGTTTTTGCCGTGCTGTGTTCATTAATAACTGGAAGCTGTTTTTCGACTCTGAAAATGTTACTTCACTGGCCTTTGTGATTGCCGTGGTGTGCTTCAAATTCTTTACGTACGGTTCGTGCTGTTGTGGATTCGTAACACACTATGCTGCATGGGGCTGGCTGTTCGGTTTTTATCTCAACATTATTTACGAGACGTCTTTCGAAATAGATAAGCTGCCCGAAATCTTCCTCGGGTCAAGCATTACCTTTTTGTGGTACATCGTCAAGCCGCTTTTTCTTTTCTCGATTACTATGGCCGTGGTCCAGTTGCCGTTCATAATCAGGTTCATAATGCTGAAAGAGCAGGGGTTGTCTTTCGATGATATTCTGCATTCCGAATTTGGTTTGCTGCATGTTCTTTTTATCTTTGGGTTGTTTCTGTTCCCGATAGCAATATTAACTACATCCGTCGGCCAGACTTTTACTATGTTCAGGCCGGATTATCTTCTTGGCCCGGTATTCAAGGCTTTTGTCCCATATTCTATAACGGTGCTTTTGCTTGTTGCTGCGGCGCTTCTTGAAACTAAAACAACTCAATACACAGACGCCGGGCTGCTAACTACGGCGGGCCATCTGGCGATGAACTTAGCCGTTCAGGTTATAGCTATATTTGCGATGCGCTCGATAGGCCTGTTCCACCGGCACTATAACTGCCACTTCGCCTGGTAATGCCCATCAGCCTGGTCTTTACAAGCCCGCCAAAGGCGAAGGTTAGCAATATCAAAACCTTGTCCTGAGCGGTGTCGAAGGTTCTAAAATCTCAAGTCTAAATCCTTCAATCTCCTTATTCTTCTTCCGCGCTTTATTGGAATGGTGTTTCTTGTTCGATGAGTCTTTTAAGCAGCCGTTCGAGAAGCTCCATTGGCAGGCCCATCACATTTGTCAGGCTGCCTTCGATTCTTTCGATAAATTCATCTCCGCTTTCCTGTATTGCATAAGCGCCCGCCTTGTCTCGCCAGGTGCCGCTTTTGATGTGTTCGGCAATCTGCTCAGCGGTCAGTTTTTTCGGGTAAACGGTCGTTGTATCGCTTTGGTTTAATTCGATACCGTCGCGTAATCTGACAATTGCAATACCGGTAATCACCTTATGAGGCCTGCTGAAGAGCTTGTTGGTAATCTGCTCGGCTTCCATCGCGTCGGTGGGCTTGCCGATGATTTCCCCCTCGAAATCCGCGATGGTATCTGCTGCGATGACAAGACAGTCGGGATGTTTTTCGGCGATATTTTTCGCCTTGGCCAAAGCTAATCGTTCGGCATATTCATAGGGCTTGACGTTCTTAGTGGAAAAAGCCAGCTCGTCGATATCCGGCCGGAGAACAGTAAATTTATAGCCGGCTTCGGTTAATAACTGTTTTCGCCGGGGTGAAGCCGATGCGAGAATAAAAGAGTATTGGGATTGTCCGGACATAAATCTTTGGCCCCGGGTCTTTTAGTGTTTGGTATTGATTAGTTGCCTGCAGAAGGCAAGGTACTCTTTCTCGATTTGCTCAAAATTATCACCGACATAATCTTCAAATAATCCCCGGCCGACAATTCGATTCCACAGGACTGTTTTCGGGACGTTTCTGTCTGTCGCTATCCTTTTGTTTACCTCGTCGAGCGCCCAATCTCCTCTTAAACCGTCGAGGAGCAACCGACGATAAACACCCCGCCATCTGCCATAGCCTGCTTCCTGTAAAAAACGCACTAATGCGTATGACTGGCTGTAAAAGGCCATCACCGCTTTGGTTTGGTCGGTGGCAAGTACATCGCCGGGATTCATTGAAATTAATTCTTTGAGCGGTATCATTT
>JABMRO010000717.1 GCA_013202635.1 Planctomycetota bacterium | reverse complement strand
GGTTTGCTTGGGACCGGTGCCGCTCTTTTGATGATTCGAGCAAAGAGTGTTTTGGAGATTTGGTGGCAGATATCCGGAATTTTTGGTGGTGCGCTTTTGGGATTGTTTCTTTTAGCTTTTATGCGAGTTCGGCTTCGTCTGTGGCAGGGTATCGCGTCAATCGGGGTAAGTATTACCGTTATCAGTTGGGGAACTTTTGCTCGCGATTTGTCCTCTTCATGGCAATGGGCGCAGTGCAATCTTGATCCTATTATAGTTGGTGCCGTGGGAACAGCGGCTCTTTGTGCGGTCGCTTGTCTTTTCGGGCTGACCAATCGGAACCGGGATATTCAGGCGTAAAAGAAAATCGTTGTCGCCAAAATATTGCCACCGAACAATATCCGCTTAAACAATATCTGAAGGAGGTTTTTTTATGCCTGTTATTAGATTCAGTAAAAGCTCCGGAATGAAAGTGAGAGTATTACCAATACTGTTTGTTTTTACGATGGTTTTGGTGGTGCCGTTTTCAGCTTATGGAAAAGTTGTGGCCGAATGGGACTTCAGCAAGGGGACATTGGGATGGACGGGAAATAACAGGATAGAGAATCTGTCATCATCGCCGGAAGGGCTGTTTGTAAAATCAACGGGTCTGGACCCATGGATTGAAGGACCGGTGATTGATTTACCCGGCGAAAAAATGATCAGGCTGAAAATACGGATGAAATCGAACGCGGACACTTCTGCAGAGGTGTTTTACGGAAAGACATTCAGGGCGGGGCATTCCGTCCAATTCACAACTCGAAATGACGGCCAATGGCACGATTACAGCGTTGTTATTCGAGAGAAGTTGGGAGGCGGGACGCGTTTTCGCCTTGATCCATGTACAGGCACGGGACAAATTACAGTTGCTTTTATAAAAGTAGAGGCGATTGGGGAAATAGTTGTTCCGCCGTTAGAACAACCTAAAAGAGCCGCCAGAATCATAAGCAGGGGGGTGTCGGTCGAGTCGGGGAGTTTGGAATTTGAACAATATGGAGACAAATGGGGAAACTATGTTGTTAAAGTAAACGGCTCGGAAATGGCAGCCGGATACGAATGCGAATTGATAGGGACGGTTTTCGGCGAGTCCACTGAATGGCTCAATCTTAAAGAGGCGAGGGTTACATTGGAGAGTAAGACGGCGGACGAATTTATCAGTAAGGCGGTCATCAAAGACAGCAGGGGGGCGGAGTGGGAGATTCAAAGAAGCATCAGGCCAGCTAAACAAAAAGGGACGCTTATAGTAGAAACGCAGCTAAGAGTAAATAAAGACAGGGACTTTGTTCACATTCCCTGGCTGACGATTTTTCCGGGTCTTGAGACATTCGGCGAAAGAAAATACCAGGGTTTATTCGCAGGCGTGGAATATCTTTCTGATGAGCCCAGCAGCAGTACCGCAGATATTGAAACTCCGGAACATATCCGCCGGGTTCCCGAGCCGGTCAAGATAACTTTTCCTCTTATGGCGGTTACGCATAACGGCAATTATATTGGTGTAATATGGGAACCATCAGATATGGTCGCGGCCACTTTTGATTCGCCCGACAGGATTTATAATTCGGGTGCACACGTTATGGCACTATCCGGGCCTGCTGTTGGAGAGCTTCGTTTTGAGAATGGATTTTGTGCCCATACACCTTTGAGGCTTGAAGCGAATAAGCCGCTGAAGGTTTCCATGCTGATAGTCGGCGGCAGGGGAAAGACTATTGTCCCTGCGATTAAGCATTATGCGGCGTTGAAAGGATTGCCCACTGTGCCCACATTTGAGGGGGGCTTTGAGGCTGCGGTCAATCTGCTTGCACACGGCTGGCTGGATTCGCAGATAAATCACGATGGTCTTTTCAGGCATGCCGTTTGGGGTAACAATTTTCCGCCTACACAGGCGGCGGATGCCGCAGCGTTTATTGACTGGCTCAACAATCATTGCAATGATAAAACGCTTAGTGAAAGACTTAATAATGCAAAATATCAGGCGCTGAGTAAGATACCATCGGGGCAGCCTTTCTCAAGCAGTGTTGGGCATGCACACTTACCGACGGCGCCTTTTATCTTTGGGCGTACTTATGAGTTCGTACAGCAAAGGTATCGTGAAGCATCGGGTTTGCTTCGCAATTTCGACGAAGACGGCATAAAAATTTACAGGCCGGGTAAAACAGACTATTCGAGGACTCATTTTGCAAAACATGCTAATGGTTTATCAGGCCGGGATATGGTCGGGATTATTGAAGGCGCGGCTTTGTCCGGGGATAAAGAGCTTATCAATGAATCGCTTAAGCTGCTCGATAAGCAGACAGACCTTTACGCCGAGAAGGTACCGCGGGGAGCGCAAACCTGGGAGGTGCCGCTGCATACTCCGGATATATTAGCTTCGGCATATATGATTAAAGCTTATACCCTCGGCTATATTATTTCAGGACGAGAGAAATATCTTGAACAGGCGCGGTACTGGGCATGGACGGGTGTTCCGTTTGTCTATCTTTATCCGCCGACGTCTGGTAGGGTGGGGCCATATTCAACAATCGCCGTTTTGGGCGCAACCAATTGGCGGGCCCCGCTGTGGTTGGGGCGTCCTGTGCAGTGGTGCGGGCTTGTTTACTGCTCGGCGTTACAGATGCTGAGCGAATACGATAAAAAAGGCCCCTGGGGAAAAATCGCAAAAGGAATTACAATTGCCGGCCTGCAAATGTCATGGCCTGTGACTGACAAGGAACGACAGGGGCTGCTGCCTGATTTCTTCGATTTGGGAGCGCAAATAGCTGACGGGCCAGCTATTAATCCGGGTACGGTGCAGGCTCATATAGGGGAACTTTACGATAAAGGTAAAATATATGATGTGAAGAAAGTGCGCGAGCGGGATTGGTTCATTCATGCGCCCTGTGCGATAAGTGATGTTCGGGAAGAAAATAAGTCGGTTATGTTCGGAGCAGATGGCTGGGGCGGGAAACAGTACTATGTGCTGGTTTCAGGTATTAAGCGGGAGCCCAGAGACGTCCTTGTTCGTAAAGTTGTACGGGAATCCACAAAGTCCACTGCTTTTGAGTCTGCCGAAAAGGAATTTCACGGCGAATATGGAAATCTGGTAATAAAACTCCGAGGCAAATCAGAAATTAGAATCAATTACTGATTGAGTGCAAAGATTTATTTGTCTAAGAGTTCGCCGGTTGCCTTGTTCCATCGTATGGTCCGAACCTTGATGCGGTGGTCTTTAGCATGGCAGTCGGTGCAATATTTCTGGTTAGTGGACTTATCAAAAATAGTCTCAGCTCCTTCCAAAAGGGACTTGTGATGGCTCACGTGTTTGATTTCGGCTCTTGGATGGCACATCATACAAGTCGGATTAATTCTTTTCTCAGGGTACATGATTTCAGGCGGCGTGACGTTATCTTCGTCACTGCGGTGTCGCTCGGACTCGCCGTGACACCTTTCACAGCCGATGCCCGCTCTTTCATGAGTAAGGGCGAGTTTTTCATCGCCAAAAGCGTAATGACATACACTGCAAAACGGGTTGGCGACAAAGGTTTCTTTTTTGGCTTTTGGTTCAGTGGATTGCTCTTTGGAATGCTTCAATGTAGAGTCGTCAGGGTTCTTTTTTTCAAATGAGCAGCTTGCCGTAAACACCAGCAAACTGCTCATGATAAATTCTATCACTGTCACGACCTGCGATTTCGTGACTTTCATACTTTTCCTTGTTTTTTTCCTTAGTTGTTTTGTCG
>JABMRO010000716.1 GCA_013202635.1 Planctomycetota bacterium | reverse complement strand
GGTCGCCGATACTGTCTATAAGGATATTCCCATCGTCTCCGGCGTCAGTATCGGCATTCAGTGCAGTAGTGGCCGTTACTTCAAGGACACCGTCAACCGGACCCAGTGCTGGTGTTCCAATACCACCGGACGCTGCAGTCAAGTTAATCGTTGCGCCTTGTATATCAACAACTGGTGCACCTGAGTCGTTTTGGCCGTCTCTGATTGCGCCGGTAGCATTCAAAGTTGCATTGCCTGTTGTGATTATAGAAGCTCCATTGGTGAAGATAATATTTTCAGTACCCGCAGTCGTATAAAGACTCAAGTTGTCATTTATATTGAGAGTGCCATCCACATCAATTGCACCACTGCTATTTTCTATATAGACAGTTTGCGCACTCACACCATCTGTATTAATAACTATATTTGCTGTTCCAATATCGCCAAAAGTCTCCTCAACATAGATATGGCCGCCAGCATCGCCAGTTTTAAGAGTCAATGTTCCAGTTCCAAGGTCAATCTGTATCGGATTGCCAGTACCAGTGCCTATGGTACCAGCAGCAGTGCCGGCAACCTCGAGCGTTATATTGTCGGCATCTATCGTAGCACCTGTTCCAGTAATCGAACCGCCGCTTTCTAAATCACCATATGCTGCAGTTAGGGTTACTGTTCCTCCTACAGGCTGTGACTCGATAGTTACCCCTCCTGTAGAAAGGTCAATATCGTCACCTGCGCGGAGAGTAACATTACCACCACTAGAAATTATATCCGCATCGACATCAATGTCATCTGTGCCTACTCCGCCACCCTCACTTGCAGTCAAAGTGACATTCCCAGAAACAGAGATAGGACTACTGACGGTAATGGGGCTGCTTGCGGTGATATCTAACAGTCCATTGCCCACATTGACACCAGCCAATGTAAGTGAACCGCCCGAGTCATCTATATAAACATCACCGGCTGCGGTTCCAGTGTTAACAGCAAGGGTGCTAACACTCGTGTCAAAATGGTCTGCATTAGTCCCGATTGAACCTCCGATATTCAAATTAAGAGTACCAACTTGGATTCCACTGTCGGAAGTCCAATCACCAAGCCCGGTACCATAGAGCGTTAGAGTGTTCCACCCCGCCGGAGCGGTTACATCATCTGCAGTAATATTTCCGGCTGTAAAAATCTGCGCACCAGTTCCGATTCCATCAATACCAGCGGTTGTTGCCTGCCCTATAATGAGCGAAGGTGTAGTAATGTTATCCAGCTCAGCGTCAATCAGCATCGAACCAGCATAGCCTAAAGTCATAGGCATATTGTTGCCAGCCGGCCCGATAACAGTGCCTCCAGCTGCGGACACTGTGGCGTTGTCCATTATAAAATCTCTTCCTATCATAGTAACATTGCTGCCAGCTGACAGATTAACCCTACCCAGGTCAATATGTCCAATTCCATCATAGGTCCCGGGCCAATGCGGACTGTCAGCTTCTAAATGAATAGATCCCCCAGTGCTAACCGAGAAACCTCCAGCAGCACTAGAAAATTGAATATGGCGACCTGTCTGAAAAATAAGGTTGGTAGGCGAACCCCAAATCAGAGGAAAATTGGTTATTTGGTCAACGATTAAATCGTTTTGCGCTTGCAAAATTATGTTTCCAGCCAAAGTTGCTAAATACCCCGAAGCAATTTCATTGAAGGTTGAATCCCCGTCAGTATTGTCATCTGCTGTGCTGAAATTAAGACCGTTTCCTAGATAATCAGGGAAGGGGTTTGCTCCAAGTAAAAAATTATAATCCTGAGTGTTGTTGGCGCTATCTCTGATATAAATATCCCATGGGTCGAGTAGGAATGTTCCGTATTCGCCGTTTTCCGCGGAGACATCAATATCTGCCAAAGTCTGGAATTTATTAGCACTTAGTTCAATAAATCCGCCATCTCCGCTTTCTTCTCCTCCTTTTGCCTGCAGAGAAGCTCCTGGTGCCAGAACTGCAAATCCACTTTCCATGTCTGCTAAGACTTTGATTTCGCCGCCGTCGCCGTTGGTGCCGGCGTTCGCGGTGGTTACGCTATCGCTACTGAGAGCAACTACATCGCCTGCAGTCATAGTAATGCTGCCGCCATCGCCTTCGACGCCGTCTGCGCTGAGTGTGCCGAACTGGCCGACACGACCGGTACCGCCGTCAACCGCCGCAGTCAAAGAATCAAGCCCGTCTATGGCCCTGGAAAAGGTATCGCCGGCGGCGAGCACTATTTTTCCACCTGCCGCCTCGATTGTACCTTCGTTAATGACATCGCCTATACCCGCTGCCGTGACATCCATCGGGTCCGGAACTGTAACGCCCTCTACTTCAACAACGACATTACTTCCATCCTGACCAAGGAGCACCTTATCACCGACAGCCATCAAAACATATCCACCCGGGCTTCTTATAACACCCGCATTTAGAACCTGTCTGCCGATAAGAGCAACCTGGTCAGCGGAAATAGTGCCGTAGTTTGCCACTTGCCCCACGCCATCGCCGGTGAAGTTGTATATGCCGTTCATAAAATCAGTGTTTGCCACATCCAGCGCCGAAGCGGTGAACTTATGGGCCTGAACAAGAGCTGTAGGACCGAATACTATGCCTTGAGGATTCACGATAATAATGTGGCCCTGGATGCCAAAGAGGGAACCATCAAACTGTGTTGCGCCTCCCGCAATTACCCTGTTCAACACAGCAAAATTGCCGCCGGCAGCCCTTACAAACTCAGCAAGTTGCCCGGTACTGGTGTCAAAATCCTGCCAATTGATCACCGCGCGGTCGCTCAGCACGTCTATGTATGCGTTTGCACCGCCACCGGGAGCGTTAACATTTGCAATACCATCGACAACTGTATTACCTCCGGTGCCGATGTCGGCCAGAGCAACCTGTGCCGGAACTGCTAAAAGGATACAGTACACCAACAAGCAGGCCACAATTTGTCTCAAATAATAAGTTTTTGACATTTTTCTAAGCTTTGCCATCGTTCTTTTCCTCTTTCAAAATTCCCATTGCTATTTTATATCCGTAAACGATTTTATATTTCCGTGCCGACTACGCAGTCGGATAAAATTCACTATTACCATCTCAACATCACGCCGGCATTGACTCTACCTTTACTTTCTCGAGTATTGTCGGTTGACTTTAGGGGGTAGCCGTAATAGACAGCACCACTGAAATTGTCCCCGAGTTCAATAAGCGCACCTGCGCCTACAGAAAAGAAATCTTCATCTGCCCGTTCTGTTCCTACAGGGTGTCTTATCTTGGCTCTTCCATAGTCAACAAAGACCAAAGGCGCAAGTTTTCTCAGGAATGGCTTGCTCTGTTCGGCCTCGGTATCATCAAGGTATTTAGACTCCTCATATTTCACAAGGTCAAACTCATATTGCCCGGATGCAAACATTCCGCCGTCAGCAACAAGTTCATATTCATCGTAGCCTCTGATACTGTACATTCCGCCGAAGGAGGTCATTTTTGCGGGGACCAATCTTTCGTCCGATGTTGTCCAGCGAAAAGAGCCGCTAACGCGCTCGACCTTATTCATATCGAGATACTGGCTGTGAGCAGCAGAAGCAGTGTAAATGGTAAAATCGGATTCAGCATTTACCCGTGCCAGACGAAACTCATCGCCACCGGATTCGCCGCCCATGCTTTCATAACGGCCGAGTGCGACAGAGGTCTGCGACAAATCGTCTGAGCGGTGCAAGTCAATCCCGCCTCCCCACAACCAGAACTTAATGTCGGTTCCCAAAAAGGTCGGGAACAATGACGGGGTAACCTTGCTTCTTGTATGCTCAAGAGAGCCTTTGATATCAAAGAACCAACCATCATCGGTCTGGAGCAGGTTGTAACGCAGTATTCCGCCATAGAATGTACCTCTGCCAAGAAAGTCAAATGGACCAGAGGCAGCGCTTATATCAAATTCACTGTGACCTCCATAAAGGTTAAGACGCAGCCGAGGTCCTAACAACGGAAAATCGTAACTGCCGAATAATCCGTAATTCTCGTCTACAGTTGAATCCCATGGCGCCTGATATATAGCAGTAAATGTGTCGTCTATACCTAAAAGATTTGTATTGATGAGGCCGATTCTCGGGTCCCATTGCCTTGGTTTTGTGCCGGAGTTGTCCGTCTGAATGAACCAATGCCAGGGATTTGCTTCGTAAATATTATATCCGAGAGCAATGGAATTCGGTTCGGCCCCCTTCGACACGATCCCACTAACATACCTGTCAGGGTTCAGGTTGAGCAAGTTAATAAAATCATCTATTTCTTTCTGATTTGTCACCTCTCCGAGTTTTACCGGCGACCAGTCATTAATTGCAGAGCTACGGAGATAGCCCTTTTCAACTATCTCATTGTCTGGAGTGTAGTAAGTTGTCGTAATTTCACTGACGGCCGCCTCCAGGACTTTTAGAGGCAGAATTTCATCCTGCAATTCTCGACCTGCTTTCATTGCATCTGCGGGAACATAAACATATATACCGGCATAATTCTTACCCTGATAAACCGAGAGAAGATACTGAGTAAAACCCTGTATAGTCCTTGTTGAAACCTGCCGGGCCTGGCCGGGTTCCAAAATGATATCATGCAGAACCCTAAAATCGTAAAGATTGTCACTTTCAGCCATCTTCAATGTCTCGGCGGAAGCGTTGTAAATCAGAGGCATGTCAGCCAACAATTCATCGGTTGTTAAAAGGGTGTTGCCGCTGATACGAATTTCCTTTACGCTTATGCGCTGGGTCGTGTCTTGGGGTAAATCAATTTCCGAAATATCTTCCTCCAACTTAGCTTTAGCTTTTTCGAGAGCTTCGCGTTTCGCTCTTCCCGCATCCTCACGCATTTGCTCAATCTTTTGAGCATCGTCGGCTTTTGGCTCTGAGAGGCCTTCTGCAAAGCAAAACACGGAAGCCAAAAGAAATACAAGAACAAAGCCCACTATTGTTTTCGTACTACTCATAATGAATCTCCTTAAATTGACAATTTAGGAACTATCCATACTTAAAGTGTGGAACAAACCAAAAAGATATATACCCTGAAAAAGCGGAAAGATATCGCCACATAGTATATGAATGATAAAAAAAATATCAAAGAACCAACTGATATTACGTTTTGTGAAATCCCTTCCAACAAAGCTATAGCGGATTCAACTCATAAGTGCAACTGAGTCGCCAAAATTATGGTGAGCTGTTATACTCTCTCACTGGATTTTGGTT
>JABMRO010000715.1 GCA_013202635.1 Planctomycetota bacterium | reverse complement strand
GGCCAACGCTCTATCCAATTGAGCTACGGGGACATAAATTTATAACCTGTTATATTATAAGTGCTTGCTCTCATCTTTAGCAACTTATTTAATCCAAATATTTGCCAAAATGTGCTCCGGGCGTCATTTCTAACAAATCGTTAATTGAAGCAGATGAGTACACACAAATCCTAAGAGTTATAAATCATATCACTGCCTCTATGCACAACGTAAAAGTCGAGCGTTTTACAACTTCATTTTGCTGAAATAATGTCACAATCAAATTGATTTTGTTTGCCAAACCCTATAAAATTAACAAGAACTCGCTTAGCTTTTAGTTTCACACGCCCGAATGTACTTTATGTTGTACCAGTCGTCATGAAAGTATTTCACAACAATTCTCCTTATCTTGAGTAAATCCGCTCGTTGTAGCTCTGGAACAGCTTGTACCACCCGGAATCTTCGATTTGTTTCATACGTCTTTTGCCAACAGTTGGCCACCAGATATAATCATGATAAAAAAACGAGCCGAAAATGAAGGCATAGACTAAAGGAGTGTGAAACATAAATGTCTGCAGGGACTTCAGTGGCCCGAACCAGAAGAACTTGCCGGCACGGCTGACAAGGTTGTCGCATTGTCGAAAGTTGAAATTAACGCCGGAAATGTCCTCACCAACTACTTCTATCTCTTCAAGCCGACCGACACCAAGACCACGTTCGTGGGCAATGCGTATACAGCCGATGCTCATAGGATCGAATCCCATCATCTTCGCGGAGACGGCATCAACAGCAACACTATCGGCTGAGGCGAGCATGTAGTTCTTGATCACAGGCATCATAGTCCGCGGGCCAGCACCATCACCGGCCACTGTGCCATCGGTCACGGCAAAAATGCCTGTGTGAATTTCCTTCTGTATAGCTAACAAATCCACAAGCGTTTCATGGATGACGCTATGAGTGTAATGACGTTTGTGATTAAGAAGACCGCCGAATGCGTTTTTCATAGCACCGGTCATAGTAGTATAAATGTGGCATTTCATCGTGGGCAGATGAATGATATTCTTATCAAAGAAGTAATCAGGAAGATAAATACCCTTTGGATATATCTTGTGGAGAACCAGCATCTCGGCCTTTGGCTCGTATCTGATCCATCGCATGTGGTCCGGATTGAAATTGGATTTCACGGGAATGCCGTTTTCGGTCAAAACAGGAGTATAACGATTAAGGCGCTGGCCTTTGGCTGGATCGGTTACCACAGTGCGGTTCTCAACACAGATCACATCCCGGTATCCGCGTTTGCCCAGAGCTTTAATGACACCCTCTAACTGCCATGGTGTTGTATTGGCGCTCAGGAATGGCATATGCCAGGATATGTTGTCTTTAAGTATGGTCGTTTTATCCAAAGGCAGAGCATCTTTGAGACCTGCCATCTCAACGAGCCGATCGATGTCTTCGATGACGGTTTCAGGGCGAGTTTTAATAACCGCAACTTTTGTACACATTATGTAATGCAATCCAAAATAATCGTACTTTTATTCATAAAACTGGCTAAATTGTTTGCCCTGGGATACTGGTTTTTACTTTAGACTATCGGCGATTAGTTGCAGGGTTTCGTCCAGGCTCGTTTTAGACTCCCAGCCGACTGTTTCCTTGATTCGCTCCAGATTCGGCACCCGCCGCATCATATCATCTATCGGCCTTCCATAAACGAATTCATATGGCACAAACCGTTTCTGGCTTTTGCTGCCGGTCATTTTGATAATCTTATCCGCAAGCTCTTCAATGGATATCTCTTCGCTCGAACCGATATTGTATACCTTACCTGCTGCATGCTCGCAATTCATCAGTTTGATAACAGCTTCTACAAGATCGGCCACATAACAGAAACATCGTGTTTGTTTTCCTGTTCCACATATCTGAATAGGTTCATCTTTGAGGGCTCTTTGCACAAATCGAGGTACCACCATTCCGTATTGGCCAGTCTGCCTTGGCCCAATCGTGTTAAAGAACCTACCGATTACGACACTCAATCCGTACTGCTGATAGAAAGCCAGACCTAGAAATTCGTCTATCGCCTTACTGCATGCATACGCCCACCGGGAAATACTTGTGCTTCCGAGCACAATATCGTCCTCTTCACGGAATGGCACTGCTTCGCTTTTACCATAGACTTCGCTGCTCGAAGCAAGGAAGGTTTTTTTGCTGAATTTATTGGCCATATCCAGCACTATCTCAGTACCGCTAATATTCGTTTCAATCGTCAGCACCGGGTCCTCGGCTATCAGCTTAACGCCAACAGCCGCTGCAAGATGGAAAATCATGTCGCAGTGCTCGACCAGAGGCTCCATTAGCTCTGCATTGCGTATGTCGCCCTTGACAAACTCAAATCCGGAATGTTCCCTGTAATTCTCGATGTTCTTCAGACTGCCGGTACTTAGGTTATCGACAGCAGCAACCTCATGGCCGTCTTTGAGCAGCCTTTCGGTCAAATGAGACCCGATAAAACCTGCGCCACCTGTCACTAATACTCTCATGTAAGCCCTTTGGAATAATTTTTCTATACGCAAAGAATAATAATCGTCTGTCAATTGTCAACATCAAAGATATGCCTGTGGTCAAATCATATGCTTAGACTCCGTCTCCTTCGTCTGCACAAAATGTGAATGCAACCTTGCTTTCATATCCGATTTTTTGGCGGAAAACTTTTTCTTGGTAGTTTCATTAACACTAATAGAGCGGGAAGCCGGTTAGTGATCGTGTCGTGTCAGGGGTTTACGCCGTTTGCTAAATTCAGACATTTTGCAAACTACTGGATAACAAAAAGCACTTTTCAGTCTGATGCAATGGAAGCAATTTCACCTTGTGTCTTATATATAGTTACCATCTGCCAGTTACTGTCATATTCTGACAGTTTCATTAATATATCTTGCACTATATGCCGACATAATACATAATTGCCTGTAACTGTCTTATTTCGCCAGTATTGTGACAATAAGTGAGCATTCATATGAACAGATTAACTGAAAAAATCTTTGAATGTGTTCCATATGTCAACTTTACCAGCCAGGAAGTGGCAAACCTCTTTCCGGGAAGCAGAGACCGAAGGTTCGGCCTGGTCAAACGCGCGATTGCTAATGGTGAGATCATCCACATTCGCAGGGGATTGTATTGTCTTGCCTCAAAGTACCGAAAGGAAAGTATCAACCTTCATGCCCTGGCCCAGCATATCTACGGCCCCTCGTATATAAGTATGGAATCAGCTCTTAGTTGGTATAGATGGATCCCTGAAGCTGTATACACGCTTACGAGCGTATCTTTCAAGAAATCCAAAGAGTTTAAGACGCCTTTAGGCATGTTCAGCTATACACGTGTTCCACAAAAGGTATTTTACACTAGCGTAGAGAGACTGATCGATGAAGCAGGGAACATTTTCTTTATCGCAAGTCCAATGAAAGCTTTGGCTGATTATGTTTACGCTCATAAAAGAGATTGGATTGGGCTTGAGCCCATAGTAAAGAGCTTACGTATCGAACAAGAAGAACTTGAATCCGTTACAATTGAAGAACTCAACATGTTGATTGCGAATTATAAAAATCGCCGAGTTCAAAAATTTCTCAAGGGCTTAAAAAGAGACTTAAAACTATGAGCACTAAAATTATTCAGAATAGATTAGATTCATATAACTGTAAGACCGAGTTGGAAGAAGAACATGCCATCAGGGAAATATCACAGGAAGTGGCCTTATCGGCTTTGGGCAGGACGGAGTTTTTTAAGTACGCTGTGTTCCATGGAGGGACATGTTTGCGTATCTTTTATGGCCTGAATAGGTTTTCTGAAGATATGAATTTTATTCTGAAAGAGCCGGACAGGGATTTTCATCTCAAGCCACACATTAAAGCCTTATCAGATGAACTGCTCGCATATGGCTATAACATTGAGGTAGTTGATCGGCCAAAAGCAGATGCTGCCGTTAAAAAAGTTTTTATAAAGGATGACTCTATCGGAAAAGTATTACAATTCAACTATGGTGGCAAAACCGGGCCTTTGCGTAAGATCCGTATCAAATTCGAGGTTGATACTAATCCGCCGCTCGGCAGCAATTTCGAAACGAAATATGTTGATTTTCCTTTTGTTTCATCTGTGACTGTCCAAGACAAATCAAGTCTTTTTGCCGGCAAGATCCATGCATTACTTTGCAGGGAATATATCAAAGGCAGGGATTGGTATGATTTTATCTGGTATACAAGTCAAGGCGTAAAGATTAACTATCAGTTTCTTGCTTCAGCTCTTAAGCAACAAGGTCCTTGGCAGGGACAAAACATCCAGGTAGACTTGGATTGGTGTATTAAACAATTCAGAATTAAGATTACATCAATCGACTGGACCGTTACAAAAGAAGATGTTCGAAGATTTGTAAAAACCACTGAATTGCTGTCAGTAGACCTCTGGGGCAAAGATTTATTTCTTGCTCAACTGGAGAAGATAAAATAATTCAAAAGTTGAGGCTTATTCTGTTGCTCATCGAAACCTGCGGACAAGGCACAAAGAGTAAAGCAAAATGAAAAAGTTAAAAGGAAAAAGCAGAAATACGAACGACGAATTAGCTAACCTCTTAGATCATCCCTTCAAGGCTTTTAAGAATTTATCCAAAGAAAGGCTGGCCCGTGACATAGATTTGGACTTCTTATGCAATTTCAACGCCCGTGTTAATAATTTCAGATAAAATGCTGGCTTTGTCATAGCTGTTATATTCATCCCAGAAGATGCACTTGGGCTCAATTGACGCATCAACATCGAAGGCGAAGTGGAATAATTTGGCAGTAATCTCGATACGCTTCGAATGATCAGCTTCATCAATAACAACTGCTACATCAATGTCGCTGTGTTCATTTGCCAAACCTTTAGCGTATGAGCCGTAAAGAAATACCTTCTTTATTGGGAACAGCTTTTCCGCTGATTTATAGAATCTCAATACCTTTTCACGGATTATAGCCTGGCCTTGATCCATTGAAAAATTCCCTCTGTTGATTCTAAGATACTTGTTGCTTTTACCTCTGTGAGTTGCCTTGTCAACTCTTCGATGACAGGATAATCAGAAAAACCTGACCGCGGATGAACTCAGACAAATCCGGTTAGAAATCATTTCAAGCCGGAGAAACGCACAAACCAACAAACCAAACAAATTTTCATCGCGAGGTGCATGAAGGGCACAAGGGTCTTTAACCTGCACGATTTTCTGTGGCTTGTTGATATTCTTTTTTCAAATCGTATTCTTCGATAAAACCCATGAGAACTTCATGGTTTATAAGGTCAGGTGAGATTTCAAGAATGTTGTGAATATCGGCCAGATGTTTAGGAGATTTACCTTCACTGTAATACTGTAATTTTCTTACAATGACGTATTCCGGTGGGGCCAGCCAGATAACATCGCCGGATAAAACCACTTTTCCTCGGTTCGCGATTGCCCACTTATGTAAATATTCAGAGCCTACCGGATAAATATCCGCCTTGAACCCTGTCTCGTGGTGAATTATGTTAAAATGGCCTCTCGTCTCACGGGCGATCTCTATCCGAATGACTTCTTCGGGCGGACAGTAAAACTCTTCCGGCGGAAGCTTCGCCAGCAACTGTGGCAACTGCTCCGAATGTAACTCAACCACGAGGTCGATATCATGAGTGATACGAGGCTGGCCGTATATTATCCCTGCAACCGAACCGGTTGTCATATAGGTTATTCCTGCCTCATTAAGCCTGGAGGTAAAGACCTTGAATAGATTAGCTTCGAGCATAAAGAAAAGCCTCTCGCACCGCCTGCTGAACTTGTTTCTCATCCCAGTCGGGGTGGTCAGCCCTCACACCTGCTGCTTTAAGCTCCCTGGCTGAGTAATAAAGCTGCATCGCTACTTCCAATTTTTTCCCCGGCGACATTTTCGCCAGTATTTGATTTTGTATATCCACCATAATTTAACAGTACACGACTTAACTCCAACCTGTCAAGAACAAAGGTTAGACAATCAGTGGACGGTGGAAGTTAAATAGCTCGAATTCATTCCTTGCATGGCGCAGACGAGCGCACTGGATCTCATGCAGATACTATGGTCTAAATAACTTGAACTTCAATTCCTGAATCGCCTTGAAATGTTTGGCATTGCCCGAACACAGAGGCAAATGATTCTCGGTAGCTGTGGCTGCAATGATTGCGTCAATAGCTCTAATACCATGTGAAAGGGAATACTCTTCAACATAGACTGCTGCGCGGTGTCCAATATTTTCTGTGAGCGGTAATGTATGAAATCCGAACTCTCTGAGAAAGTCCAATATATAGTCATGTTGTTTTTTATTATTTGCAGCCTGTAAAAGCTTCATGTAAGTAACAATTGAAATATGGCGGTCAATTGATCGGTCAACTACACGTGCGGCCTTCTCGCTTCCCAGCTGAATCCAAATCAAGACATCCGTATCAAATATCATGATACCGTCCCCCGCGTAATCTGTCCATTAACTCCTCAACAACTCCGCCATCCTTATACATATTAAAAAAAGGATGATCAGATACTCTTCGCTCTGACTTGCCTCGTGCGGCCTTAATGACACCTTTAAGTTTGCCCCGACACAGAATGCTCACATCCTCATTACGGTCCAAAGCCTTCAATACTTCATTCATTCGATAACGCAAATCTACGACAGATGCCTTCATAATGTACTCCTTAAATGTATATTTTAACTATACATTTGAAAGCATGCCTTGTCAACAATAAAACCACACAAATTTAGTTGAGAGATTCTGTTGCTCATCGAAGCCTGCGGACAAGGCTCAGAAGCAATTTCCATTTCTCCTGATTTTAAGTGCTGCAGAATCTGTTTCATAAATCAGCCTTCGCGTTGTGTATTGAGTCGCAAGTCAAGCATTTTTAGTATGCCAAGCGCTGTTAAAGGAATCTCGTTAATCACTTTTATCTTAAATTGGACTTCCTCACCAACTTTTAACTTGTAAGCCCTCTCAATCGCCACGCGATCCTGCTCCGTAAAGTCCGGCGCAACCATCAGGCGAATTTCGCAGCGCCCTGCGCATTCCTGGAAATACTGATAGTGCACAGGCCCGATATAAAGCCCGCCTTCAGAACGCCTTAGGGGTTCGGATAAGTTTTGAGATACTTTTGGGGGATGATTTACTCAATGTCTTGAGTAAAATTAGTCAAAACGTCTATAACTAAAAACAAGTAACAGACAGCTCCTTTTGAGGTGCTTTATGAATAAGATTAGAGAGCAGATAGAAAAAAGAATAACTGATGCAGTGCCGGGATACGTTTTTGCCCGTAAAGATTTTCAGGACATTGCCTCATCCGGTTCTAAGGGCTCCCGCTCTAAGCATTCCCACGTGGAACTGACACAAAAACGACCCATACCGCATTTTTCAATCTCCTGTTGACCGCCCACGGCAATTTCAATCATGCCGGTTTACCAATTGCCTTTGAACATGTCGGCAATTCAGGGGTTAACAAAGGATTTTGTGATAAATTGCTGGGATGGCAAAAAGCGCCTAAAAGGGGGCCAGGAGATGCATACCTTAGATCTGTAAAAAGCGCCTGAAGGGTGGCCCCCATTTGGGCGCTTTTCCTGGCCTCCTTTTCAGCGCTTTTTGCCAGATCTTTAAGGATCCGATGACCACAGCGGCGGCGATAGATCGGCTGGTGCACCACAGCGTAGTCTTGGAGTTGAATGTGCCGAGTTACAGGGCCGAGCAGGCCATGAAG
>JABMRO010000714.1 GCA_013202635.1 Planctomycetota bacterium | reverse complement strand
GAGAAACTCCAGACATCGCCTTTCCAGGGACTGTTCGGATCGGCGTCATTAACCTCGTCAATTCGCCAATAGTATGTCGCGCCCGGGACAAGACCATCCGGATAAGCAAATCCCAGGAAACCGGCCATATAAAACGTTGATGTCTGATTGCCCTGGTAAAACGCTGAGTCATGAGTGGCATCAAACACATCGTCGAAGTTTTCCCCCAGATACACGTCGTGAGAGGCAGCGGAATCGCCCGGCGACCAGGTCAGGCTCACCCAGGTATCTTCATGGAAGGTCCCATCGGCCGGATCGGGATTGGAGGCCTTTGGAAAGGAGAGCCCGAGCATGACGTATCTAATCTGTTCGTCTGTAAGGGCCACGTCGAAGAGGGCGACTTCGTCGAGTACGCCGCTAAAGAACTCGCTGGGTGCGTCACTCGTAAATCGGGCACCGATTAGGACCGGGGTTACGGTGTCCGTATTTTGAGGACCTCGTTCCTGTGCGGAATCGAATTCCCCATTGACATATATCTTCATTTCAGCACCGTCGTAAGTAACTGCGACGTGCCCAAAGTCATCGGCCGGCAGTGCCATGCTGCCAGAAAATGACCAGGGATCGACTTCTCTATGAAATGAGACTATTCCGCCTCCGCTGATTGTCAGGATGTAGGCGCCTATGATGCCGCCGTTAAACTTACCTATGACAGTGCCCCCGCCCTGATTCTTTACCCATGCGGTGATAGTGAAGGGGTCGCTTCCACCGAACGGCAGGTTTTGGGCCGAATCGCGAATCTCAAGATAACTTTCACCCTGGAACTCAAGAGCGTTGCCGAATTTTCCGTCCACCCATACAGGGTTTTCTCTGAGGTCGGCATCGTAACCATTCCCGGAGTTGTCCCTGGCGATATTACCTGAGGCTTCATCAAAAAGCCAGAACGCCACTACGGATTGTGCATCAACCTGGCCGTTACTGTGGGATGCGCATAACAGACCTGTAATTATGAAAATTATGCAGGCTGTAAATCGTTCTCTGGTCGTTGTCATTTTCAAATCCTCCTACTGCTTTGTTAATTGTATTTTGATGAGCTAATATAATGCAAACTATGAATAATTCTATCAACCGGAATTTCCCATTTAGCTTTCATCGAGACACTCCTCAAACTTCTAGTCTCATAATAACATATTTCATCTCAATATCAAGAGTATTTCGACGGTTTCAACATACCGATAGCCCAAAAAAGCATCCAAAACGTATGGCACTTACGTCGAGATGCGGGATAGAAAATCAATCGGCGGATTTTCTCATTCACACATTCAAGGCGCGGGACTATAATGAATGTGATACGCAACCAGCGACGGTTGCAGATGTGCTTCTACTGAAAACAAAGGAGGTTTCGCATAACTTATGAACAGATTTTCATTATCATTGCCGGGCCTGGCCGCATGCCTTCTGCTCAGTCTGGTTCACAACTCTATGGCGGACTTTGATGCTCCCTATCCGCCGAGCAGCTTCATTTCAGAACTCAAGTGGTCACCAACTGTAGTGAAGATGAAGGGCTATGCAAATGGGGACAATTGGCCCATTGCCTGGATGCATGACGATTCTCAATTGACAGCCTTCTGTGATGGCAAAGGCTTCTCCAAGAAGGACCCGGATTTGTCTTTGGGATTTGCGTGGGTTTATGGAGATCCGCCGGAGTTTCGTGCAGCAAACATCAGAAGCAACGCAGATACGCCGACAGGCTGGGGAGCAAAGGGGATAAAGGCCAGCGACATGATTGCAGTGGATGATGTGCTCTACATGTTCGTCAGAAATTACAAACCTTCAAGTTCGGACGATTTCACAAATTCCCGATTGGCCTGTTCGACCAATTCCGGTGTGAGTTGGACGTGGGCGGACAGGCGTTTCTCGGATACCTTTGGCTGTCCTGCATTTGTACAGTTCGGCAAGAATTATCAGGGGGCCAGAGATGAGTATGTCTATATTGCCTCTCAAGCCAACGACAGTGCATATGGCTATTCTCCGGACATTGTGATGGCAAGGGTCAACAAGAGCACAGTCATGAAGCGGAGCAAATACACTTTCTTTGGAGGAATGACTGAGAACGGCCACGCAATCTGGGTCAGAGATATCGCCAAGCGAAAACCGATTTTCACGGATCCTAAGGGCACACAGCGTATAGCGATTACATACAATGCAGGTCTTGGCCGGTACATCCTGACGAGTTCACATCTAACAGGTAAGAAGGCGACGCACACGGCGGCCCTTGGTGTATTTGAGGCCCCTGAGCTATGGGGGCCATGGTCAACGATATATTACGATGATCATTGGTCAGTACAAGACGGTAAGGACTGTCGAACATATCATCACAGATTTCCCCGGAAGTGGATAAGTGCCGACGGTAAGACGATGTGGTTACTGTATTCGGGTCTGGACTGCGATTTGTATTCTTTCTGTGTGAAAAAGGCTGTGCTTGAGGTTGTTCGGAAGCAATAGGTTTATGCTCTCATTCGTTTGCACATGGTGGAAAAGAAGGCGATCCTTATGCTGTCGGCTGTGATACATACGATGGAACGATTGCTATCTTGAAAGAGGTGGTTGAGCACGTT
>JABMRO010000050.1 GCA_013202635.1 Planctomycetota bacterium | reverse complement strand
CGTTGCTATCATACCAATGGGTTTCAGGTATCCGTACTGAAGTTGAACAATATTGAAGGGATAAAACAAAACCCCGCAAATCAGGAAAAACAGACCTGTATAATTTGGTTTCAACTCATTATTCTGAACTGAGCGGAGAATCTCTTCCTTGTGCTGGTTAATGAAATATAAACTGAACATCGGGATTAGAAAACCGTGCGACCAACTGCTGTCCGTAAGCCATCTGTGGATAATTGTCTGAATCTCATCACGAAAGAGATAGCAGAACAGTATCCCGATTATCAGCATTTTAATGTAATTATGCAGCCCGAGCTGGCACCATTGCAGTTTTTGAGGCGGTGTACTTGTTTGTTGCGTTTGGGTATTCATTTTACGATTCTTTGCGAAATCAGGTCTATTTGCAATAGAAGAGGTGATATCGTACACCATAGTGAAAATCAACAACTAATAAAAAAGCAGAACCGCCAAACCCGGCAGTTCTGCGCTTTCCGTTTTACACATTTCTTAGAACCAACCCGGGAAAGGTCTGTGGGAGCCAAAATCTCTATCTGCAAAATTGCGGTCATAAACAAAACCAAATCCATAAGTAGCCCTGAAGGCATTTCGTAAAATCGCCCGCCATCTGGAAGTTGCATGTGTCCCGACATTGATTAAATCATTCGGCTTTATAAAGATGTCCGGCTGCTCACCGCTGGCTATCTTATCCAGGTCCACCATTACTATTTCTTCATGCTCTCTGCCAATCCTTCTTACCACCTCAACGCGTTTAGGCCAGGCCAAAGGTCCCAAACCGCCCGCCGCAGCGATAGCCATCTTCAAAGTCATTGACCGTCCTGTCGTATTAATATATCCCGGACGGTTTACATGGCCCATTATGCAGAACTCGCCAACAATATTAACCGGCACATGAATAGTATCGCCGGGCTTTATTACGATATTATATCGGGAATCACCGGCAAGTAACCTGTCAACCGGAATCATTATGAGGCGAGTCCCGCCACCGGGCCCACGTTTCACACCCGGCATCTCATATGGACCGGTCGGTGTTTCTCCAGACTCAATCTTAATAACAGGCCTTACAGGCTCAGTAGGCTTTGGCGAAGCCGGCGTTCCCACTTGAACTGGAACCCAATTGCCGTTCTTGAATTTCCACTCAACATGCCCTGGTTGTTTTTTCTCTTGCATTGGTGTTGGTGTTTGAGTTGGTGTCGGAGTCGGGGGCAGCGCCTGTGAACCGCTCTGAACAGGAATCCATTCGCCGTCCTTAAAATTCCAATTAATACGCCCGGATTCTTTCAAATCCAACGGCTTATTAATCAGCTTCGGAGCAGTCGGTGCGGATGATACCAGCGATTCTCGACGATTTATTCGCTGATTTGCCCTCTTTTTCGAAAGATTTAGCTCCCGAAGCGACTCCTTTGCGTTTTCAACATCGACTTCTCCACCCAACCATTTTTGTTGATTGCGAGCACGCTCGTCCAACGTTTTCAAAATATCTTTAACGCTTACCTGCTCATCCATCCTCTCCGGAGTAGCCGGTGTGGGGGTGAAAGACATTGTGTCCCGGCGGCTTATTCGCTCATCCGTCCTCTTTTCGGAATGAGCCAGCTCCCGAAACGATTCCATTGCATCTTCAACATCAATCTGCCCGCTTAACCATATTTGTTCACGACGAGAGCGTTCCTCTAAGGTATTCAATATGTCATTGACACCTATCGGCTCTTTCGAAGATGATTCCCATTCCGTCTGGATACCCATCCGACCGGGCCTGCGATTGCTCGGCCATTCAAAGGCTTTCGGCATTCCAGCAGATTCCCAATCATCATCAGTTGCCATCTCAGATGAAGCTATAACAACTTTACTTTCAGGCCATTGATTGTGCACGCGAGGTGGGGAAGTCTGCTGCATATTGCGCGACGGCATAGCAGTCCCGGGTTCAATAGCCTCCAGCTCAAGTCCATCGAATCCGGGCTTAAGAGGTTCATGTCCCGTTTCCTTATTGGCCCCGACAAAACGTGAAACATAAATATAGCTTACGTTAAACTGCCTTGGACTTCCAGCCGTCGCAAGCGCATCGGTCAATCTGAAATTATATCGTGGAATAGAGTATCTGCCCGGAAGCGGAACGCCATCACCTAATATTGAAAACATGCGCTGCTGAGAACCGGCTAAAGTTACGATAACCGACGGATTCTTCAATATACCCGGTGAAAGGATTTGCTTTATCTTCTCTTCAAGCTGAGTTTCAGACAATCCCGCCACTTCAATTATACCAACCTCAGGTATGGATATCCTGCCGGTTTCGGTAACAACGTAATTGTTTACAAACTGAACGCCCTCTTGAAGCAGCTCGAAGATAACCACACTGATAACATCACCCGCCCTGAACACATAATCAGACTCAACCGCCAAAGTATCTATAGGCATTGGCTCTTCGGCCTGTTCCCAGGCCACCGGTGTTTCCTCGGCCACACCTAATGAATCCAATATGACATTGACAGCGGGAACAGGACGAAACCTTCCTACCTGTGTCGGGTCAAAAAACTTATTGCCGCAACCAGATGAAAAGGTGAAAAAAAGTAAAGAAGCAACAAACAAGAGGCAGCCGGTTTCGCCCATTATCCGGATTCTCAAACGCGATTTGTCGCGTCGGGAGCACGGCCTGCTACCTTTGCCTTCACTTCCATTTCGTATCCCGTCCATAGCAATAAACTTCCAAAAACATCGAGCTTTACTCTGTCCAAAGCCCCTGAACTGCTAAAAACACACCTTAACTCGATGAAATTTATCGGTTTAATGCCTTGTCCGCTTAACTTTTTTTGACTCTTGTAAAGGTAATCCAACAAAGCCAGGCAGGTAAATTACAGGCTATATACATATACCTACAAAAAACCTAATTTCATACAACCTAAGCATAATAAAAAAGAAACTCCATAAGAGGATTTCGGCTCTATACTTATCACAACTATCAACTCATAAAGCACTTATGAAATCAGATGATTCTCTGGCATAACCGCCAACGTGCTGCCCGCCCGCAGTAAAATCCCTGTAAATTCATATATATACCGGGAATAAAGAGTCTGCTCATGGCCGCCTGTTTGTCCGGGGCCGATAATTACTGCGATATCAATATAGACAAAAAGTTCGTTCTGATGGAATTTTTTTGTCACCACCGATAAAAATTATGAATCGTAACAGAAAAAATCAAATGTGATGCAGGACGTTAACTTTGGGGATTTCGAGTTCATGTCAGCAAATGTATCATACGGTGACAGTTCTATATGATGAATATCTTGTTAGGCGAAAAGACAATCTCTCTATTGTTCGAAGGCAAGAGATTGCCAGGGCCTTTCAGTCCTCGCTATGACAACTACTCAAATCATATTCAACAGAGTATTACTTTGAGCGTTTTAAAGTGTGATTGTCTATTTTTACCAGTCGTTCCTGTAAATTACCGCGTGCATCGGTTCTAAATATTTCTATCCTGGCAGGAATACTAACGCCGCCTTTTTCAACTACAGTATAATCATAGCCGCGAACCGCCAACAAATTATCTCCACTCATATAATCAAACAAAATCATATCGACTAAAGAGCTGTCTCTGTCCTGATAGAAAACCGCTTTAGACAAAGGACGAGCGGGTTCGAGTTCAGCCCCGACAACCAGCCTGCTTCGTCTGGTAATTGGGTAATACCATTGCCCCTGAATTTTGAGCGCCGTGGCCTCTTTGCTAAACCCAGCCGACTCATCTAAAAAACGTGCCGGTATCGTGATAATACTCAATATCATTT
>JABMRO010000713.1 GCA_013202635.1 Planctomycetota bacterium | reverse complement strand
TAGGTTCGAAGACCTCCTCCGCTATGATGCTGGGATGAATATTTACACCCTACGGGGGGAATGCTTGAAGTCCCTCGATTATCGGTCTTTTGAGTTCGATTAGGAGCCCAAAATCACATCAAAGATATGTTTGTTTGTCTTGTTTAAGTGGTCACAAGGGGATGCCGATACTAATTGTTTATGAGGTGTGGTTTTTATGTGGACGGGATTGTTCTGAAAAAGCAGGAGCCGATAATTTCGGACCTTCGTTAACAGAAGATTCTCGATGAGAAGATTCTTGCCGCCATCATCGTCAAACAGGCAAAGCCGTCCCATCGTCGTTACGGCTTGAGGTGGCATCACATGTTAGGATTTTGAGGGAAAGAGAACAAGGTGCGAGACAGAAAAGGTTTTACGTTAGTTGAGTTGATGATTGTCGTTTTGGTCCTCGGTGCACTGGCGACAATTGCTATTCCAAGGATTATGGGGGGCGTACAAACTGGCAGAAACAATGCCTGCGAAACAAATGTCGACCAGATAAACAGGCTGCTTGAAGTGCACCACGAAGAAACCGGCTCCTGGCCCGCGACGCTGGAGGATTTCTTAGAAAACACCGTCTATTTTCCTGATGCTCCACCTGAATGTCCATGTGGAAAGAACTACGAATGGAAGACAAAAAAAGATGAGTATCGGATTAAACTGCACACTGAAAAGGACCACAATTAATGCGAAATAAGGAAAGAAAAATATGAGGAACTCCAGAAGTTTTCTCTCAATTCTTATCCCAAGCGCCACTGTATTTTTTTCAAGTGGATGTATTATGGTATTGGAACTTGTTGCAGGTCGCCTTGTCGCCCGCCATCTTGGGTCATCTCTATATACGTGGACATCGGTAATAGGTGTAGTTTTAGCAGGTATTACCGTAGGTAATTATCTTGGCGGCCGCATTGCGGACCGCTTTCTCGGAAAAAAGGCGTTAGCGGTGCTTTTAGGGGCTTCCTCAGTAACATGTGTGGTAATCGTTATCTTGAATAATCTTGTGGGCGAGTGGATGTGGCTGTGGAAGCTGAGCTGGCCAACACATATATTTAGCCATGTATTTTTGGTCTTCATGCTGCCATCAACACTGCTGGGAACGGTAAGTCCGGTAGTTGCCAAGATGGCTCTTGAGAGAGGATTGCCAACAGGTAGAACGGTTGGCACCATTTACGCCTGGGGTGCAGCAGGCAGTATAGCAGGTACGTTTCTTGCGGGATTCTATCTGATTGCAGCGATGGGCTCCATTGCTATCATCTGGACAGTGGGGGCTTGCTTATTGTTGATGGGGATCCTCTACTGGGCCAGACTTCGGGTGCTGTACTTATGGGCGGCAATCTTCATTGCCTTAATGATGATGGGAATGGCACCTGGCAAATGGGCTGAGAGTGTCAGCTCGTCACTTGCATTGAGAGAAAAACCAAATCCGAACGTTATTTATGAGGACGAAAGCCAATACTGCTATATTGCCGTAGAACGCACTTTAGAGACAGTTGATAAACGCGCATTGATACTGGACCAACTAATGCACAGTGAAATCATAATGGACGACATACTCGATTTGCAGTACTCCTATCAGCAGATCTATGCTGCAGTAACACATCTACTGAGTCGGGACAAGAATGAGCTTTCAGTTTTTGCTATTGGAGGGGGAGGGTATGTGTTTCCTCGATATGTTGAGAAAGTCTGGCCCGGCAGTCGCATCGATGTGGCCGAAATCGAC
Organism: Planctomycetota bacterium; assembly: GCA_013202635.1. Lineage (GTDB taxonomy): Bacteria > Planctomycetota > Phycisphaerae > Sedimentisphaerales > Anaerobacaceae > NIOZ-UU13. The sequence continues at coordinate 890 of JABMRO010000713.1, read as the reverse complement.
CCCAGGGTAACCGAGGCGGCCATCCGGGCTTTCGGGCTGGAGAGGGATACCCCCATTAATATATTTACAATGGATGCCCGCAATTATATCGATGAACTGTTGGAGCAGCAGCGAGCCGAAGGGCAGAAGACGCAATATGACTTCATATATGAAGATGCTGTAAATGATTATTCGATACCATATCAGCTCATCACGAAAGAATTTAACGACAAAATCGCCCAGTTGCTGACAGACAATGGCGCATATATGGTCACATCAATAGATATTTATGATAGCGGCTTGTTCGTCGGCGCATTTGTAAATACCTTAGAGCAAACATTTCCCTATGTTTATGTCATTGTTGAAGAGGGGCCACGTTCAGCACGCACTATTTTCGTAGTTATTGCTGCCAAGCGAGAAATTAATCTTGAAAACCTGGACTCAGAAGAACGAGTAGAAGGTTTGGATTTATGGATATTAAGCAATTCTGAAATAGAAACACTCAGGGAAAAAGGGCGCGGAATTGTATTAACGGATGACTATGCACCGGTGGAAAATATGCTGGCGACGGTAGTACGCCAAAGTTCCTTGAGTTTTCTATCAAGAAAATATTGGGAGCGGGCACTAAACCTTAAAAGCCAGGGCAAACTGGATGAAAGCATCGCGATGTATAAAGAAATCATTAAGATCGACGCAACAAAGTCGAGTAGGGCGTGGGCGTACAATGAAATAGGGGAGATTCTGGTGAGGCAAGGTAAGTGGCAACAAGCGATCAACGCCGGCAAAAGTGCCATTGAATACAATGAGAAGGCCAAAGTAAAGCGCAGTATGTCAAACATGCACTATAATATAAGTTCAGCACTGAAAAAATTAGGCAGGAATGAGGAGACCTCCAAATATATACATAAGGC
>JABMRO010000712.1 GCA_013202635.1 Planctomycetota bacterium | reverse complement strand
GGGATATTAACAAATAACAACACAATAAACGGCATAAACGGCGATGTGTTTGCTAATGATTTGAGCGGGAGTGGGACTATAGCCGGACAACAGAAGGCGGTTGGAGATTTACCACTGGCCTGGCCCAGAGTTACGGTTGACGACTTCACCTCGAACTATCCCGTACAAATCATAGCTGCCAACAGTCTCTCTGGTGAGCCGTTTGGTCCATACAATCCTGTGCGAGTATGTTATCACAACGGCGACTTGGAGTTGGCCGGCAGCGTCCAAATCGATGGCATGCTGATAGTTGACGCCAATTTAACAATAAGTGGAAATGAAAACATTATCACAGCAGGAAAAAATTTACCGGCACTTTTGGTGAGCGGAAATCTGATAGTAGAAGATGGTTGCGGGCTGGATGTTTACGGACTTGCCGTCGTTGAGGGGCAAATACAAATCAGTGCCGGCGCTGCCGGCGTTAACATAATCGGTGGGTTGTTTGTCAAAAACGGCATCGTAGGCGGTGGTAATATTACCATAACGGCTGCGCCATCAAAAACAGCGATTGTGGTTTGGTCCGCAGCGAGTATTGAAGAGAAGTGGGGGCAGGCTGCCGGGGCCTTTTTCAAAAGTATTCAAAGACAATGACCGCCAGTTGTAGAGCCTCATGATAAATTCGATTCAATTAAGCTGATTCGGAGTAATCATATCTCGGTTTTGCTATTGTCATGGCAGGTGCGATCATGATAGCTTACGTTTTGCTCTCGTGAGGATTCTTTTGGTCAATTCTTTAGAGCATGCGCTTGCCAATTTTCACCATCATCGTAATATCAATTTTGTTGTTAAACCAGCATAGGATTTGTGTAGGACGGCCGTGAGAGGTATTTTAGTCCGTATCACCTGCATAGGGGGCAGAATTGTAGATATTACTTAATACTGTCTCTTTTTAGCCTGTTCTGCCCGGCAACTCGGAACGGCTAATTTCCGAACCATACACAGTGATGTACGAGCCGGTCTATCACTGCTTCTGTTGTCATAGGCATATCGGGGTGATGGTGGGTAGAGGCGGCAGCAAAAAAAGCCTCTCAAAACATGGAATTGAAGCCTATATATAAGCCTTGGGACTGTTCTAAAAGTAGCGTTTTGCCCCCTGCTGGTGTTTTTTTCAGGCCCCTCTTTTCTTATTCCCGTTTTACTCATGCCATAAGGGATTTCCCGATGCGAGCAAGAGTAGTTCACCTGATAGTAAAAACATATTCTCCACTGATTGAAAAACTGCGTTTTCACTATTATAATGGGGTTATAGGTTATTAGGATGAAAGCATAAACGGCGATTCATGTGCTGTAATATACCGATCCCTGAAGGAGGTTGGAATTTCAAAAAAAACTTCAAAAAAACGAAGAAAAATGTAGCATTTTAAGAGGATAATCTGTATAATAAGGGTCAGGAATGGAGATGTGGTCGGCGGAAAGTACAGCAGAAATATGGAGTGTTTTACGGATGCTTTTCGCCGAAACAGCACGGACGCACCAATAATTTTTTCAAAAAGGACACATTGTGTGTTCTAGGGTGTAGTTGTGCTCGCAGTGTGTGTTGACCCATTGCAGATGCGCGTTCGGCGAAGGCATTGTGCGGAAAACAGTACCGTGTTCTCAAAGAACTTCGTAAGAGCTAAAACAACCTGTGGTTAAAAAGCATGTCCAGGAGGCACAAATGTTGTTGCTTTGTAGGGGGTTTAAAAGATTCCCTACTGCAACCCACAGGGACGGAGTCTGCTTTATAAGCTGTGGTCGAGGAAGGATTGTGATGATGTTTGAGACGTCTTAACACCCGATGCATAATCTTAAGGTCCCAAAAAAAGTAGTAATATCGGAGAATACAACTGGGCGAAAGTAGCTAATATATGTGGAAACCGACGTTAGAGTATATAAAGTCTTCGCTGGGAATAAATATTGCAACTGGAGGCTTGGGATTGAACAGATTCCCTCAATAGAGAAGCTGGTTTTAGTAATGGACGACGTTTTTAATCCAGAGCATACGAGGATTGGTTAGCAAGTGAAAACTTATTTGACAGTCTACTTTGGTACGGTGCTGGTGGCGATGTTTCTCGTGCCGATTGTTTCGCGACTGGCTAAGTGGTATCGTTTGGTCGATGCTCCCGGTCCTCGCAAGGTGCACAAAGCCCCCATCCCGCGTATAGGCGGAATTGTTTTTGTGATATCGACACTTGCTCTATTGCTGCCAGTGTTTTTATTAAATAATAACATCGGCCAGTCTTTCCGAGAGTCGCAGACGGAATTCATCGTACTACTGGTAGGGGCCGGTTTCATTTTTACAGTGGGTTTGATCGATGATTTGCGTTCTATCCGAGGCTACATTAAACTGTCATGCCTTGTTGCGGCCTCGTTGGCGATATGTGCTTCGGGGGCAACATTGAGTTCCATTTCTTTTGGGAAGTTGTTTGTACTTAATACTGGCTTGGCGGCTTGGCCGCTTACGGTACTTTGGATAGTGATTATTACGGTATGTATGAGCGTAATTGATGGCTTAGATGGTCTTGCTGCCGGGATAGCGGCCATTGTATGCGGTACAATTGTACTTATGGCTCTTTGGAGCGGTCAGGCAGCCATGGCGGTTTTGATGCTGGCGCTTCTGGGTAGTGTAACGGGCTTTCTGTTC
>JABMRO010000711.1 GCA_013202635.1 Planctomycetota bacterium | reverse complement strand
ATAAGGAAGTTGGCTGTCGTAAAGCTCCAGACATTGCCTGCCCACGGACTATCCGGATTGACGGTATTAACCTCATCGATACGCCAGTAGTAAGCAGTATTCCACTCGAGTTGCCCGGGGTCATAGCTCTCGGAGCCAAGGTTCCGGCTGCCTTTGTACTCAGGCGAAGCCATATCGGCATTTTTCACGGCATCCGCGTCCGTACCGAAATAGACCTCATGCGAAGCGGCTGTGTCTCCGGCGCGCCAGTTAAGAGTAGATGTCTGATTTATATCAGAGGCTCCATTACCCGGATTCGGACCGTTGGCCTGAACGGGTTCGTATGGGGACAGGTTAAGTCCCGGAATAATCGTGATTGCCGGGATGCCGGGTCCCTGCCAGGCTGCCTGACACTGGTCGCCGCCTTCGCCTTCCTTCCAGAGCGCCTCAATGTAATATTTGTTGCCGGCCTGCAGCGGGATTAGGTCGGATTGCTCTTCGCCTGTTCCCCATGTGTTGGGGGCAGACCAGTCGCTTTCGTTCGCAATCAGCTTAATGTTCTCCGGGTCGTCATCTGTGCTCAGCCAAAGCTCACCCTGGTTGTCGGCGGAGAGCCAGAACGTATAGTCGCCTGTGGCCGGTGCGTAGAGCCAGCCGTAAATTCGACCTCCATAGTTGTCGAGGTCCAGGTCCGACGAAAACTGCGTCAAGACCTCAGTTGTGTCAGGATTGTTCGGGTACTTCGAATGGCTTTTAAGGATGTCCAAATTGTCGCCATTGATGTTATCCCACCTCTCAACTATGACCGTACCCAGACCGGGGACAGTAGTAGTAAAGCTCCAGACGTCGCCTTTATGCGTCGCGATACCGTCGAATTCGTCAACACGCCAGTAATAGGTCTTATTGAGTTCAAGCGTGCCTGGGTCATACGTTGTAGTTCCCAGTGGCAGTCCTACAGTAGCATTGTTCACGTCGTCAAAATTGTCGCCGAAATATACGTTGTGCAGTTTCGTGTCCAAGCCGGCACCCCAGCTAAGCTCTGCATCCGGGTTAATGAATGCGCCGCCGTCAGCCGGGATTGGATTATATGCCTTCCTGGGTGGAATCATAAAGCTCCAGACATCGCCCTTCCACGGACTGTTCGGCTCGGCATCGTTGACCTCATCAACTCGCCAGTAGTACGTCGTGCCCGGAACAAGACCATCCGGATAAGCAAATCCGGGAAAGCCGGCAACGTAGAATATCGCGGTCTGGTTGTCTCGAAACGTCTCGCCTGTGCCGTTGTTTACGTCTTCAAAACTATCGCCCAGATATACATCGTGCGAGACGGCGAAATCTCCCGCCCGCCAGCTAAGATTGACCCACGTATCTTCGTGTATGGCACCATCTTCCGGGACCGGACGCAAAGCATATGGGTATCCTCCGGAACCCGGCATCAGGCTCTGAATATCCTCCTGTGTTAATGCGCGGCTGAAGACCCAGACATCATCAATTTCTCCCAGAAACGGATCTCCGTCTGTGTTAAAGACACCTGCACCGATCTTGAATGTAAATCCGGCACTGCTGCTTGACAGCCCCCCTTCGTCACTTGCCGCCTCCTGGCCGTCGATGTAGATTACAACTCTTGTCGCGTCTCCTGCTAAAACCACATGGTGCCAGGAAGGATATGTAAAGGGATAGTCTGCACCAATAAACGCCCACTCATTGCCGGCCATCCAGGTTCCGAGCTGACCGCCGTTCTCCGATGTAAATCCAAACTCTATTAAGTCATTCTGTCCAAAAAGACTGGAATAAGAACCGACATTGCTCGCGCTGACCCAACCGGCCAATGTGAATCCGTCAAGACCGTTGAGAAAACTCTGACCGGTTTCCACGTATGCATCGTTTCCATTGAACTGCAAAGCGCTTCCATAAATACCGTCAGTCCAGGACGTACCACCAACAAGGGTGCCATCATAGCTATTGTTTGACAGATCATTAGCAACTGTACCCGCTCCCTCATCAAGCGACCAATAAGCGACGAGATCAGGATCGTTTAAATCAAAAGCCCTGGCTGTGCTCGCCGGAATCAAGGCCAGCGCCAAACCCAGAAAAATCAAGTTAGTTATTTTTCCGCACATAATCAGTCTTTCTTATATAAAAGAGTTTAAATAATTATGGATTATGCTTTGGTCACACACCAAAACATTCATTGTTTTCAACAGGTATTAAAAGCACCATTTCCTAAAAATAATTACTAATTT
>JABMRO010000710.1 GCA_013202635.1 Planctomycetota bacterium | reverse complement strand
TTTTACTACTACTTTTTTGTCCGGAAACAATCGGCGAAAATACCAGGCCCGCTCCCACGCCTGCGGCCGAATGCAAAAAGCTGCGTCTGTTTATTCTCTCTTTTGTTTTTTGAGTATTCATTTTCTGCTCCCTTCAATTTTGCAAGCTTAGACTTCTTGCGCACCAGTCACAACATAAACACGCCTTTGTTTTTTCCATAGCCGCTGTTATCACAAGCCCTCCATTTATACAGACGTTCTTCGTGAGATTTTTAGTATGAGGAAAATATCCCCCCCGTGGTTTCTAACAATACTGATTGCCGAATCGACCTTACTTATGCTTAATGCTCTTCAATCATTGACCTGCATATCGGGTTTTTTGATATTTGCGCCTGTATTCTTGTTTCCGAAATCAACTTTGACTTCTACTTTCTTTTTGTCTTCGATCAGCTTATCCCACCAGCTTGGCAAAGATTCCTCGGAAATATCAATTTTTTTACATATCGACCGCATCTCTTTTGAATAAGCATCGATCTGTTCCTTTTCGTTACGGTTATCCATCAATTGAAGAGTCCTTTGCCAGACAGCCAGAACTTTTGGCTGGATACGTCTTTTCAATCTGTACTGAATCTGGCTGGTAGTCGCTCCAATAGAAAAAGAGCTAAGGTGCCCAACTCGAATATACCGTAAAGCACCCACAAGTTGAACTCGTTCTATAGAGCTATATTTATCAGCTTGACTGCTTGTTATGTAGCCAACAGCCATTGGCAGTAGTTCAAATTCCAGGTAATCAGCATAGGCGGTTTGTGCTGTACGCAAGGGAGACTCTATTTTCAACCATTCCTGCCGTGTCCGTGCCTTCTGAATAATGCGATTACCTTCCACTCTACTGACATCTGGTTCTTGATTCTGCACATACCTATCAAAATGCTGGTTTAACGCAGAAACGAACCACCCCCACTGCGGCGTCAACTCTGGTTGGCACTGTATAAATACATCATGGGCAAGGTCGATGTATCCATTCCGTGCGAGCATAAGCATCGCATATAAATTCGTGAAATTAGCTTGATAAATATCGCTTTGAATCTCAGCGAGGTCAGTCATTTTTTTCGCCGCTGCTAACGTATCGGTCTTCTCTGCCAACCATTCAATTATGATTAACCAACGCTGAGCATAAAGGTTCACTGGATAGATGTTTGGCGTTTTTGCTAATCCTTCAAACTTTTGCTTGCTGCCCCTATCCATCTGCTCCGTAAATTGAACACGATTGATTGCCAGTTCGTGAAATGGACGCCTGGCTTTGTTGTACGTATTCACGGCTTTGTCCATCTCAGAACTATATTCTTTAGCCATGTATCTACGGTCAATCACCAGATCAGGAAATACAGCTCGTCTCTCATCCTCTTGCAGATTAAGGATTTGAACAGGATTGCCTTCAAACGGACCGTAATAAGTCAAAGTGCTGGAACCTAACTTATCGTGCTGCACGTAGAAAATATTTCTCCTGGGAATAGAATATACTGTCCCGTCAAGACCGCCATATATGGCGATTACATCTTTTTGTATGTGAAATGACTTAGAACCCGGCGGACGTTCTTCAAACAAATCCTGTAGTTTCGAAAAGTTGGTTGTATGCTGCACTGAAGTCAGATCCAAACCATGAAATATCAGCGATTGTGGTTTTTCCGCCTCAACCTGCAGCTCGGTTTTCAGATCGGGCTGAGGTGAAGGCGCTTGCAGGTCAACCCACTTGGGGTCGGCTTTGTCGGCCTCTATAGACTTGCCGAGGCGGGCGTGATTATTATTACCGCTGATATCATATGCATATTGACCTTTGGTTTGTTCGAAGGTCCAGCATGCGGCCAGGCCGGGTTCGGTTCCGGTAAGGGCAACATTTTCGTATTGGCGGAGTTCCTGACGGGTTCGAGCGCCGTTCCAGAGGCGCACCTCTCCGAGCAGTCCCTTGAACGGATCATTTGTTGGAATTAAGAATTTGCCCATTACCAGCGGATGGCCGGGTGTGGATTTGTAGTATTCACCGTCGAAGACATGAGTAATATGTATCCAATCGGAAACTCCATTTGTCAGTGGATATCCGGCATATGTCGCTGAATATGTACCGCTGTTATTTGCTTTGCAGAAATCTATTTGCAAACTCGAAGGTTCGTTTGGAAAACGCTGAATATTTATTCCGAAACCCGTTAAGTAAGCCCTGGGAGTACCGACCGTGAATCCCTTGGAAATTACAGCCCAGCCGCCACGATATTCGGAAGCATCAGGGGGCAGTTTGGTTTTTACCCACATTTCGATCGTAAAAGGCGACTCTAATCTCAAGCTGAGGCTGTCCGGCACCAACAGATAGTCATCGACACCGTCAAGCTCTACAGCATATCGGCCGGGCGGAGCCAGATCAGAAGGAATAATTGTTTCAAAATCAAATACAGGAGTACTCTTTTGCAATTGTGACGAAATATTATCAATTCCTGAAGGAGGTAATGGTCGGGACTGGAATCTGAATCCTTTTAATTGCCGGGTAATAAAT
>JABMRO010000709.1 GCA_013202635.1 Planctomycetota bacterium | reverse complement strand
TTCGGCTATGTTCCGCGTCCCGGCCAACACACCAATATCCATCCAGCCGCTCGATGCCGAGGGCAAGGCCCTGCAGTTAATGCGTAGCTGGATGACTGCCATGCCCGGCGAGGTTGTCTCCTGTATCGGATGTCACCAGAAGCAGAATGCCGGACCTCCGAATCTCCGCACTATTGCCTCTCGTAATCTGCCGTCTGAAATAGAATCCTGGTACGGACCGGCAAGAGGTTTCAGTTTCAAACGTGAGGTACAGCCCGTTCTGGACAAGTACTGTGTCTCGTGCCATAACGGTAGCAACTCCGACGACCAAAATATCCCCGATCTGCGGGGTAATCAGGGCAAGTTAATCGCGTATAAAAACGGAGTCCCGAAAGCCAACGTAATTTATGGAGTGCCAAGGGAAGAGCTTGTCAAAAAGTACGGTGGGGTCTTCGAACCATCTTATGTCACCCTGCGAAGTTTCGCAAGAGTGGGAGGGCTTGAAAGTGATTTGCGTTTGCTGGCACCCGGTGAATTCTGTGCAAATACGACCGAATTTGTCCAGATGCTCAAAAAAGGTCATCACGGCGTTCGCCTCGATGCCAAGGCATGGCGGCGAATCACTACATGGATAGACTTGAATGCCCCCTGCCATGGAACATGGACAGAAGTTGTCGGTCTGGAGAAAACACGCAACGACCACAGGCGCCGCTTGGATCTGCGCAAGCTCTACGGCGGGACAGTTGAAGACCCGGAGGTCTATCCGGAAATGCCTGAAAGAAGAATTGAACCTGTCGAACCTGCACCTGTCACAAAACCAAAGGTCGAGGTCCCCCGGGTCCCCGAATGGCCGTTTGACACTGCCGAAGCGCGACGCCGCCAGACCGCCGCCGGACAAACAAACCGGACGATCGACCTTGGCAATGGCATCAAACTCGAAATGGTCCTTGTTCCGGCCGGTCGGTTTGTGATGGGGGATAAGAATGGATACCAGGACGAACGTCAGCTTACACCGGTAAACATCAAAAAAGCTTTCTGGATGAGCAGGTTTGAGGTAACCAACGAGCAATATGCAACGTTCGACCCCTCACATGATAGTAAGTATGAACATAAAGGAAGCTGGATGTTCAATGAGTGGGACCTCGGCTGGGCACTGAACGAACCCAGACAGCCTGTCGTTCGTGTATCCTGGAAAGAGGCTGCGGAATTTTGTCGCTGGCTTTCCGAAAAGACCGGGCAAAAAGTTTTATTACCTTCTGAAGCTCAGTGGGAATGGGCTTGCCGGGCAGGCACCGATACTCCACTGCACTATGGTGACCTTAACACGGACTTCGCACCGTTCGGCAATATGGCCGATTTCACCATACGTGATCTCGTGTACGATGTAAGAGACCAATACACCCCGGACATAGTACCCAGAGATGCCCGATTCAATGATAAGAAACTCGTCACGGCAGAGGTGGGCAGCTACAAACCAAATGCCTGGGGACTGCATGATATGCACGGTAACGTCTGGGAGTGGACGCGCTCCGCATATAAACCTTATCCCTATTCTGAATACGAACAGCGTTATGATACCAATGATAACGGCCAAAAAGTGGCCCGCGGCGGCTCATGGTATGACAGACCGAAACGCAGTCGTTCAGCTTCGAGACTGAGCTATCCGGCATGGCAGAAAGTTTACAACGTAGGTTTCAGAATAGTCTTTGAAACCAACAACCAGGCTCAACAGTTCGTCAACTCGTCTGGGCGAAGCCAGCCATAGTCCGACAACAAGTGAGCAAACTCCGGGTCCCAAAACAGACGACAGCCCGCAAAAATCACTAACCATCGAGGGCCATTCGGCAGAAGAGCTACTGCTCCAGGCAGTCGAAGGCCGATGTATCAAACTCAGCGGAAAACACCCGCATACGCTGGAGTCTCTGAAGAACCTAATCATGTTTTACGAGGTCTGGGGCAAGCCGTAACCGGCCGAACAATGGCAACAGGCAAAATCGAGTTGATAGTGAGCAAAATCTTTAAAAAAAACGCTGAAATATGCATAATTTGACAGATTTTTCTTGACGGGAAGGTAGATAATCTGGTATAGATAGTATTCAGTGAAGCTTGTATCAGCACATCCGGACATCTGTGGTTGTTTGTCTTCATGCAGGAGCGATTTATACAATTTTCCGAATAGAGGAGGAATTGATACGTGGAGGTACGGAGTTGTGATGGAAACTTTGTGCTTCATAGGTGAAAAATTCCTACATTTCTATTAACAGTTCATATCCCGCATCTGCGGGAATGAGAGTTTTGGTGTGTGGCCAAAGCACAATTGGTAATTATCGTAACTTATTTAAGGAGGACTATTATGTGTAGAAAATTGATTTGTCTGGTTTCTTTTATTTTAGTGCTGGGCCTGGCTCTCACAAGTGTAGCCGGCGCTGCCGATCCCGACCTTATCGGGTGGTGGCCGTTGAATGAAGGCTCAGGGGATACTGCTATTGATTTGTCCGCCTCAGGCAATGATGGGACCATCACCAACGCCGACAGTGGTGGTCTGGGTGCAGGCGGTTCGGCCTGGCTCAACGACCCGGAACGTGGCATGGTCCTGAGCTTCAATGGAGATGATGGTAGCGGCGCAGTTGTAAGCACCGACCTTATCATTCCGGCTATGACCATGGACAACGACTTTAGCTGGGCGTTCTGGACCTTCCAGCACCCCGATCAAGCCACGGATAATGATACGATATTGGGTAATCGCTATGGTGGCACCGAGTCGCCCCTTCAGTTCATTAAATTTACACCCACGAGGTTTGAGTTCTACAATGACGATGGTAGTTACACAGAGGGCATTAATTACGATCCAATCCCGCTTGGCGAATGGGTGCATCACGTTATATCCAAGGATGGAGCCGACTTTACCTATTATCGCAATGGTGAAGAGGCAGGAACCAACACGATTTCGAAAACCATCGATGAAAATCCCTTTGGATTTGGTGGCGACGGCACCAATAACAACGAGAAGTGGCAAGGCTACCTGAGCGACGTGCGTCTCTACACAAAGGCACTGTCGGCGGGTGAGGTGCTGGGTATCATGCAAGGGGGTGGGGGCCTATGGCCATACGCATCCGGGCCGACACCGGCCGATGGTGCCTTGCATGCCGATACATGGGTAAACGTTTCATGGAGACCGGGTGGTTATGCGGTCTCGCACGATGTGTATTTCAGCGACAATTTTGACGATGTGGACAACGGTGCCGAGAGCACTTTCCTGGGCAACCAGACAGACACGTTCTTTGTGGCCGGCTTTCCAGGATTTCCCTTTCCGGATGGTCTTGTTCCCGGTACGACTTACTACTGGCGGATTGATGAGGTTAATGACACCGAACCAAATAGTCCGTGGAAGGGCGATGTCTGGAGCTTTGGTATTCCTCCCAAGACCGCTTACTTTCCTGACCCTGCTGATGGTGCCGAGTCCGTAGGTGTCGATGGCACTCTTAGCTGGACGGCAGGTTTCGGCGCGAAATTACACACCCCGTACTTCGGTGAAAATTTTGATGAAGTGGACAATGCAACAGGTGGTCTAGTTCAGGGAACTACTACCTATTCCCCCGGCACACTTAAAATGGCCAAGACTTACTACTGGCGTGTCGATGAGTTTGATATCTTCAACACTTACAAAGGCAGTGTCTGGAGCTTTACTACCGAAGGCGCCGTTGCGGCACTTGACCCGGCTAACGGTGCTGTGGATGTAACGCAGACAGCTATCCTTAGCTGGACACCGGGATTTGGTGCTTCACATGAAGTTTATTTTGGCACCGATGCAAGTTCACTTGAGCTTAAAGGCAGCGGAAACCTTGGTTCCGAGAGCTATGACCCCGGAAAGCTTGAGTGGAATACTACTTATTACTGGCGTGTCGATGAGGTCAATAACGCCAACGCCGACAGCCCATGGATAGGTCCCGTCTGGAGCTTTACTACGGCCAACTTCCTTATCATTGACGATATGGAGAGCTACAATGACATTAATGAAGGTGAGCCCGGAAGCAACAGGATATATATTGCCTGGGCGGACGGATTTGGCGACCAGACAAACGGCTCTGTCGTTGGTAATGCTAATCCTCCATTTGCCGAGCAGACTATCGTTCACGGCGGTTTGCAGTCGATGCC
>JABMRO010000708.1 GCA_013202635.1 Planctomycetota bacterium | reverse complement strand
GTATTATACCGGCCGGATTCATCGCATGCAGGAGGTCCATTCCGACTCAGGTGGAGCGACATTGGACTACATGGACCTTGAACGCGAGCGTGGTATTACGATAACCTCAGCCGCTACTCAGGTGTCATGGAACGACAAGAGCATCAATTTGATCGACACTCCCGGCCATGTGGTTTTTACCGTTGAAGTGGAACGTTCGCTACGAGTGCTTGACGGAGCGATTATGGTTCTATGTTCGGTGGGCGGTGTTCAGAGTCAATCTTTTACCGTCGATCAACAGATAAAACGTTACCGTGTGCCACGAATTGCTTTTATTAATAAAATGGACCGTATCGGTGCCGATCCCGACCGGGTGCGTCAGGAACTGACGGAAAAACTAAGTCTTAACGTGGTTCCCATCCAGATTAATATGGGCGCAGGGGATGACTTCTCAGGTGTAATAGATCTGATCACTATGGAGGCTGTCACTTTTGAGGGCAAGGAATGTGAAAAGGTCGTGCGAGGACCGATTCCGCCGGAATACGCCGATTCAGCCGGGAAGGCACGTCAGGACATGCTTGAAGCATTAAGCATGTTCAACGATGAAATGCTTGAACAGCTTCTGGAAGACCAAACTGTGGACCAAGACATGATTCGACAAACCATTCGTGAGACTACCATTAATCGTGATATTGTGCCGGTTATGATGGGGGCGGCTTTTAAGAACAAGGGTATTCAGCCGCTAATGGACGCAGTCTGTGATTTTCTTCCCAGCCCTTTGGATCGCTCCAGCTTTGCCCGTGATCACGATAACGAAGGCACAGAAATCCCACTGGCAGCCGATCCGGATGCACCGCTGGTGGCGATGGTATTCAAGATTGCCGATGAATCGTTTGGGCAACTTAGTTATTTACGAATCTATCAAGGCAGACTTACTAAAGGCCAGAAATATCGTAATGCCCGAACCAATCGGGTCCTGCGTATAGGACGTATTGTCAGGATGCACGCGAATGACCGAGAGGATATTTTAGATGCCGGCCCGGGTGATATTATTGCAGTGCTATCGATAGATTGCGCAAGTGGTGATACGATTTGCGGCGATGGTGTGAACTATTCTCTGGAAAGTATTTTCGTAGCCGATCCGGTTATCAGTTTATCAATCGAGCCGAGAAGCTCCGCTGATCAGGAACGCATGGCCAAAGCACTTAGCCGGTTTATGAAAGAAGACCCGACTTTCCGTGTTTCCAGCGACCCGGAAACCGGCCAAACGGTTATAGCCGGCATGGGAGAGCTGCATCTGGATGTTTATATCGAGCGGATGCGCCGCGAGTTTAAGGCTGAATTGACTGTTGGGATACCGAGCGTTAGCTATCGCGAAGCCCCAACTATTGAATCGAAATTCAATTATCGTCATAAAAAACAGACTGGTGGTTCAGGTCAATATGCGCATGTTATCGGTAGATTGATTCCGCTTACTCAGGACGACGAATCCACATACGAGTTTGAAGACAACGTTACCAGAGGGCGAATACCAAGTGAATACATTCCTGCTGTAAATAAGGGATTCCAGGCGGCGATGAAGAAAGGCCCCCTGGCCGGATATGAAATTGTCGCTTGCAAAATGTGTCTCGATGACGGCACGTACCACGCAGTTGACTCCAGCGAGATGGCTTTTCGTACGGCTGCAAGAGATGCCTTTATTGAAGTATTCAAGAAGTCCCGCCCATGTCTGCAGGAACCTATCATGACTGTAGAAGTTGAAATGCCTGCTGAATTCCAGGGCCCTGTTGTTGGTGACATTAACTGCCGCCGAGGGATTATACTTGAAACCGAAAACAGGGACACTTGCACCGTTATCAGGGCCGAGGTTCCGTTAGCAAGTATGTTTGGCTATGCCACAGTGGTTCGCAGCCTTAGCAAGGGTATGGCCTCATTCACAATGGAAATGTCTCACTATGCTAAGGTTCCGGCAAGACTCGCCGAGGAAATAATCTGTCAGCGTCGTGAGGAAAATCAGCAGATCGCACGAAAATAAGGCAAGTACATAAAAACAATCAATTTTAGAGGTGGTTCGTGCTCGGACACTGGCCGTGGTGTGCAGAACAATGATCAGTATAAAATCATTGGCCTACTGCGAAAATAACCCTCATAGGCGTGTCAACAACGAGGTATTTTCTGCTGTTAATAAGGGTTTGGTTATAATGTTTTGCATTATATAGCACCTACAAATACTAAGTACACTACCAAGTTTTACCCCGTCCCTGTCGCTCTTTTTACTATGAAGTGCGTCAGGCTGTTGACTGCTTGGGATTCCTGTCCTCGTCAGATTTCATTTTAAGGCCATTTAAACGACGAACTCCCTTGAGGGGACTGATTATTAGCCTTGTTTTAATATATTTCAGAACTATTTAAAAAATAACTGTAATATTTTCTAAACGGGAAGAGTCTAATTAAGAGAAGGCCGCTTTTGTATTTCATATTCTAAGGAGGGAGTCTTGTTCCAGGGAGGTATGTCGCGGAGTGTAGATAAGTGAGCCGCGTTCTGGATTAAATGATTCGGATATTTGAAAGGGAAGAGTGATGAAAAATGCTTACAGAGTAATATTGATAGGTCTGGCTGTGTTTGGGGTTGTCTATGCAAGCACAGGACCAGAGAAGAAGACCAAGGAGGTAGAGAAGAAGACCAAGGAGGCATGGAAGTACAATCCGATTGAGCTCTGCAAGTTTTCTGTGTCTTTGGAAGTGGGTCATTATATACAGCTTAAGGAATGTCACAAACGTAAGATAAAGCTGGAACAGGTAGATTGTGAAAGTATCGGCAAAGATCACGGCGACTTCCCGTGCTACAAAGGCAGCGATGTTATTGAGGTAAGAGCCAACTTTCCGGCAATATTCAGAGCCTCGATAGACAAGAATGGCAGCGGTGAGGACATGCTGAAAGAAGTTAATCTTTACTGGGAGAACGGTGTTAATACAATCCAGGGCACTGGCGACTGGGAGGAATTGAAACTTTGTCTCGATGCCTGGAAAGTTGAAATATGGAAGTCTGGAGGAACCGTTGGTACAGTTGAAATTGGTGAGATTACGATAGGTGTAAGACCCCCCACACAAGAGGAAAAAGATGCCCAGGCAACGTTACAAAAAGAAGCCGGACCTGATTGTGGTTGCCCGAAAAGCGAAAAGGCATTGGAAGAGGTTTCGCCCGAAGCTGTACAACCATCTGAAGAATCAGGAGACGTTGTACCGCCACCTGAATAATAAGAAAAAACTGTTTTCAAACAATATTAGAACCCAGTAATCATTGGCTTACTGTTGTTTGGCCAGAAAGTGTTCGAGGAAAAGGTAAATCTGTTCATTCGATTCCGGTGTTGGAGAATGGGCCTTGCGGTTAGTCATGGCAACCCTATTCGGATGTTTGAGAAGTTTGTTAACTTCAATCGTATGATTAAGCGCTTTCCAACGCTCAGGCCGATCTTCTGAACCACCCGAAACCAGGAATGGCCTTGGTGCCATTAAAGCGTGTAATTCGTGTAGGTCATATCCTTCAAGAAATAGTTTCCTGTATGCCCCGGTGCGAGGATTAGTTGCGTTTGGGATACCTCTTTGGCGTTGTTGATTGGGCTCATATCCCAAATACTATGGCTCCCAATAGTTTACGTTTGGTCGCTTCTCATCAAATACAATTCCGGGGTCAGACCAGACAGTACAGGCGAATTTATCGTAGAGACAGGATGCGAACATTGCCCATTTTCCGCCATACGAATGGCCAATGATACCAATTCGGTCAGGATCGACCTTGGTCATGCCTACAAGTGCAGTATGACAGTTGGCTGCGACATAGGCCAACGCAGAGAGTGGCTGGAGCGGGGTCTCGTCTATAGCCGACTCATACAATGGCTTATATGGAGCTTGTAAACTGGAGAATTCGGGTGTTCCGATTGACAGCGTAACAAAACCACGTTTTGTTAGTTGATAACCGAAATCCCGCAGCTCTTTGCCCAGGCCCACTGCTGTTTCGGCGTCATAGTAAACGGCAAGAATTGCCGGAAACAACCTCGTACCATCAGGAATAAGCAGATAACCATCTACCGTTTGCTGCTCCGGTGCTATTTCGAGGCGTACCCGTTGCTGGGTGAAGTTCTCGCGACGTTTTTTCTCAAGGTATTCGATTTTGGGTTTCTCAATCAATGGCGGCCAATGTCCCATGATACCGTGCCATGTTTTGAGTATTTCATTTCTGCGTCTTTGCCAGTCCTCCTGTGTCTTAACATGAGTCCCGTTATAGAGTCTTAAAGGAGACCGATATTTCCCAAAATTTTTGGCAAGTTCCGAAGGCGGACTGAAAAGCGGGGCAATTTGCATGGGAGTATTATTGATACGGCTGCTGTCTTTATCACTTCGACTACGTGAAACTGCCTGATTTAACAGTAGCAACAATACAAAGAAAGATAAATAAAAAGATTTCCTACTCATCACAACCAACTTAGAGATAACACATGAATGGTGTTTTCAAAGTTTTGCTGAAATTTGCGTTGCCTTATTTTTAACATATATTTATTACTCTGGATGTTTTTTACCTCAAGCTATATGCGTAAAGAAACTCGCCATGGCGGATATAGAGCCTGCCGCCGCAGACCACGGGATGAGCCCAACTGTTGCCTTTTCCGCCTTTTGGAATTTCGAAAGAGCTGACCAGCTTATGTCCCATAGGAGTTGGCCGAACAAGTCCCATGATGCCATCTATGCTTAGCGTGTACAGCATTCCATCGGCGTAAGTGAGCGATACTTTACCTACACACTTATCCATATATTTGTTCCGGCCGGTTTTCCAGTCCAGACAAACCAATAAGTTTCTGTTGCGGAAGGTGCTCGTACCGTAGAGATTTCCATTTAACAAGATGACTCCGCCGTGGTGATTGTCAAGTTCTTCTGTGCGCCATATTTCTTCAAGCGAGACCTTGCCATTTTTGACGTTAACTTTCCATTTGACGGAGCCCGCCTTCAATGTGCTTATAAAGACCTCGCCATCGTGAAAAATGGGCATTAACACGTTTTCGTCTGCATAAGATTCGTGTTTAATATGCCATAGCAATTCACCGGTGTCGGCATTGACGCCAATCATACCTTTGAGAGTCAGAGTCATTATAATCCTCAGTCCCTTATACTCAACCAAAATCGGAGAGGCATAAGCGGCCAATTCTCCCGTGCTGGGTGTTTTCCAAACAACCGACCCGGTTTTCTTGTTCAGGGCAACCATATAAGTTTGAGGGCCTCCCGGAGAACAAATCAGATGATTTCCATCAACCAACAAGGATTCTGCAAGAGCCCAGTTGGGAATCTTGCTTTTGAATTTCTCGATGATATTCAATTCCCAAATCCTGTCTCCGGTTTTAGCTTCCAGGCAGATAAGATTTCCATGAGGGCTTTGATGAAACAACCTGTCTCCATCGATGGTTGGGGTTCCACGGGTACCGGGACGGTCTCCAGTAAATGCCTTACCGTTTTTCACTTGCCACAAAATCTTGCCCTCTAAGTTTAAGGCAATGATAACTGTATTCTTTTCGATACTACCGGCTGTGTAAATCATTCCATCCGCAATGGAAATGCTGGAATACCCATGTCCCAGTCCCCTTGTCGTCCAAAGTAGAACAGGGCCGTTCACGGGCCACTTTTTAAGGAGTCCTTTTTCCGTGGAGATGTTGTCTCGATTCGGGCCGTGAAATTGGGGCCAGAAAGAATCTTGTTCAGCAGTGTATGCTGCATTTGTCAGGATAAGACTACCGATTAGCATGAGAGGGATTATTTGTCGGTTTATGGTTTCTGATTTGAACATTTGACTCGTTCCTTTGTTGATGTATTATCAACTTCAACGTTTCTATGAAGAATCCTGTGTCCTTCAATTCTACTTTATATAAAGCGGTGATTTGTTATTAACCACCGTTTATATTCTTCTATACAATACTATGTTTTGGTGAAAAAAGCAACTGTCACGAGCACGATTAACAAATACAACATTCGTACTATGGGTTCCATTAGCGGCTGTGAATGAATGACAGATAAGGAAAGATTTTAGAATAGCTGTAATTTCAGGGGAAATATGGTATTTTATTGGGGTTAAAGATTTGTCAGTGATAGTTTTTATAATGATGGAAAATTAATTATTATGTCGTCAACAGTAATTAACGTTAAAAACATCAGTAAAAGTTTCGGTAAAATCCGAGCAGTGCAGAAACTTAGTTTTTCGGTCGAATCGGGTCTTTGTTTTGGATTTTTAGGTCCAAATGGTGCAGGCAAAACTACCGTGATGAAAATGCTCTATGCTAAATGTATCAGGGACAAAAACGGCGAAAGCGAGATGGATATCTTCGGATATGATCCGGATAAAAATGAACTCGCAATAAAATATCTCTCCGGTGTTGTCCAGCAGGAAAATAATCTCGATGACGAACTAAACGTCATACAGAACCTGATGATTTATTCGAAGTTTTACGATATACCAGTAAAAACCGCCAAACAACGCATCGAGTATTTGCTTGATTTCCTTGAGCTTTCTGAAAAAGCCGATTCAAAAATCAAAGAGCTTTCAGGCGGTATGAAAAGAAGGCTCGTGATAGCAAGAGCCCTGTTGAATCAGCCAAGACTGCTGATTCTCGATGAACCCACTACCGGCCTGGACCCACAGGTACGCCACTTGATCTGGGACAAAATCCGTCAATTGCAAAAACAACAAACAACAGTGCTGCTGACAACACACTACATGGAAGAGGCATTCCAGCTTTGTGACTGTCTGCTTATAATGCACAAGGGTCAAAATATAATGGAGGGCAGACCTAAGGAGTTGATGAAAGAAAACATAGAAAAATATGTTCTTGAGGTGTTCGATACCGAGGCTATCCATCAAGTTCAAGATGATATGCTTCAAGACATTATAAGAGTTGACCACACACCTGGCGTTATACGTTACCATTCTGATGATATAGATGTACTTAAAAACATGGCAACTTCCTTTTTAGAGGCCGGCAATTATCACATAAGACAGACAAATCTTGAGGACGTATTTCTGAGAGCTACAGGGAGACAGCTTAATGACAAACAGTAATGCACTCAAATATCCGCCCCTCCATCGAAGACTCTACAGCGTTTGGTATCGGCACATGCGCGTATATACCAAGAACATTCTGAGCAACGGATTTCCGCCCTTTTTGGAACCTCTGATTTTCCTGGTAGGTATAGGGCTCGGATTGGGCAAATACATCACTGAACCGATGGGTGGAGTCAGATATATTGAGTTTCTCGGTGCAGGCCTGCTTGTCACAACGGCAATGTTCACTTCTGCATTCGAATGTAGTTTCGGGACTTTTATACGCCTGGAGTTCGAAAAAGTGTATGATGGGATGCTCGCCGCACCGATGACCGTCAATAACCTCATTATCGGCGAAATGCTTTGGGCAGGCTCTAAAGGATTTTTTTTCTCATTCGCCGTTTTGTGCATACTCTCCGCATTCAGAATTGTTGCTCTGCCTTACAGCTTACTGACACCGCTGGTAGGATTTTTAACCGGTGTTATGTTCGCGGCGTTGTCGTTATTGATTACGTCTTTTGTAAAAACAATCAACCACTTTAATTTCTATTTTACCGGTTTTATATCACCGATGTTTTTCTTTTCGGGTGTGGTCTTTCCAATCGCTAATTTACCGGCTGTTGTCAGACCGATAGCTGAAATTGTTCCCCTGACCCACTCGGTCAGATTAGTCAGGTCCGTATGCATGAACGATTATAAACCGGTCCTTCTGCTGGATTTGCTCTATTTCGCCATATTTATCCTGGTAGTCGGCTACTTTGCGATAAGAAGACTCAAAAAACGGCTGGTGAATTAATAGCCGGCGCCAATC
>JABMRO010000707.1 GCA_013202635.1 Planctomycetota bacterium | reverse complement strand
GGAAGCTGATAGAAGTGGCCTCCGAGCATACAGTCCACGCGAGTCGGCGGATATTTATCGTCATTATCAAATGAATAAGCCTCGAGTGCCATCCCAATTTCACGCAGTTCGGCATTGACCGCAACAATTTTTGCCTGAAGACGCGCCTGTCCCATAACAGGAAGCAAAATCCCCATTAACAAAGCAATGATGGAAGTAACCACCAATAACTCAATTAGAGTAAAAGCACGTCTCACAACTCACCACCATTTTTATAAATTTCCCACATCAGTTTCTTCTTGTTCGAGCCAGTCCTCAATGAACTTGGCGAAATCAACGGAGTCAACTACACCGTCCAGATTAATATCACCCGGCTTATCCGCCAGACGGTGTTCACGACCGGCTAAAACAGAACCATTTCCATCATAGTTCATCACATATAGCCGGTAACCACTGGTTAAGTAAGGGCTTTCCTGGTCCATAATCCCGATGACATCAAAAGTCTCATTTAGATTATTCGAGCCGACATAAATACCATTGCCGCGCCCCAATTTTACGCCAAATGTCTTCCTGCCATCGCTTATTACCAGCTCCCCATTCGCACCCCAGTCGTTTGCATCCACGAAATATACATCTTCAATCTTTATCAGCCGGGCCTGATAATACTCACAGCCACTTTGCCGATCAGCATCAAAAATGAACTCGTCATCGCCGTCTTTCAAATCGTCCAGCGTAACAACTTCCGGACTGGGCAAGCCGACACCTCGCTCCACCAGTTCAATGGTAAAATCGTGGTCGGGATTGTTGTTATGCTGCTCATTGATATTCAATTTCCCTTTATATGACAGATAATAGCCCGTAACCCGTATCCTGTCTCCTTGACTAAACTGAGCAGTGTTCAAACGACTCAGTTCTGTTACAAACTCTTCGTTGGAATACCCTCCATCGGGAGCAACCCACGGAAGATTGTTATAAAGCTGCCCTAAAAAAACAGCCGTGCCTGCGTGGTCATCTTCTTCGCCCTGGAAGAAGATTTGCCAGGCTCCGCCAAGATTGAACGTCTCTGTAATACTATCATCAGGTGTTGGATCTAACATATCCGCCGGATTGTGCAGCAAAATCCCTTCAAGAACAACTTTATCGGTTGCGCTATACATGTGTTCACCGTTCTCATCCACCGCCTGAAATTCCGAATGTGTTACCTCAGCGATAGTAGGGGCAGCTTTCACGATGCCTGTAATTACAAAACTCAAAACTGCTGTTAAGGCAATAAAGCTCTTCATAACTACATCCTCCAAAAAGTTACAAATTTATTGGTTTCTCATTGCGCATAAAAATATCATATTCGTGCTACTATGTCAAAAAAAAATTTGATAAAATTTTTCAGATTTCTCAGAGATCTCAGCACATTAAACTTGGCCACCCCTGCATCGGTAACGTTGTCAGAGCCGAACAGATTAAGTAGGCATCAATTATTAAACTCTAATGGCGTCTGAGGGGCATATTCTTTTGCTCGTCCAACAAAAAATATGTATATCGGATTTGATTTCAGGTTTCTGGCACTTGTATATTTTATCTGTTATAGAGAAGGTTAAATTCGTGCATTCGGCCTACCACAGCATAAATAGAGGTTTGGGGTGGACCTTAAGAACGTTGATTCTTCGCCATTACTTCATTATCCCAGCGACACATCGCCATCAACAAATTGTAAAAAACTCAACTGTCATATCGACATGCACATGAATAAATGCACTCTATGCCTTTAAACCAACTTGGTCATTTGGAAAGACTTCAACTCTCCATTTCAAAATTCTTGACAATGTTCCCTGAATAGGTACTTTTCCTCTTTGCTTAAAATCCAAGTGTATTATACTTATTGGTTGATATGCTATCTTTGGTATTGTAAGATCGATAGCCTTTTACAATTTACATTGAGAAATTGTTTTTCTCAATTCTTCATTTCGTGGTGCTGCAACCCCAGGCACCAGTTTTTCTCCTTTTAAATAATAGACCGGCAGGGTTACAACAATATCGAAGTCTAATATTCCTTCGTTACAAAGTTCTTTCGCTATACTGTGAACTTCTTTATCTGTATGATCATCAAATTTTAATACGCCACCCGTTCCTACTGTAGCACCTTTTCCTTCGATACATGTATAACGATAATGTTGAGCATCCAATAATTTCTTTATTATCCTTCTTGCTATTTCATTATTCTCTAACAGGCCAATGGCTCTTTCACTTAAGTCCATTTTTTCTTTCCTCCTTGCACTTTATAATAGAAGTAAATAACTACGGGTTTACACCCGTAGCATTTTCCGGTACAGTCTACGCCTGTCCGACTTCGTCGGATACTTCCATCTACGGGTTGAAACCCGTAGAATTACGAAGGAAGATTAAATTTACTTTGATATTTCTCTATCGCGGCCGTAAGTGTAATCACAGCCAGCTTTGCACAATGTTTGTGTTCTTCGGGGAGGCCTTCAAAATATTTATCAACCTCTTCCGGTTTAATCCGGAGTGCTTCTTCTAAGGATCTTCCCTTTGCTGTTCTTGTGACATAGCTGGCGCATGTAATTGAGGCACCACAACCATCAGTCATAAACCTGATATCGCTTATCTTTCCTTCCCTGACGACTAAATATATCTCGAGAGTATCTCCACAGACACCTGTTATGCTGACATAGCAGTCTGAATCTTTTATCTTCCCAATGTTTTCAGGTCTCAAAAACTCTTTTTTAAACTTCTCCGAATAGCCCTCCAATATAGCCTCCTGGAGATCCTTCGCAATTTTGTCATGCCTTTGTGTCATTTGCCTTAGCCCCTATTTTGTTTCTTCGAAGGTAATCGTTTTTAAGATACAAGTGAATGAAATCATTCCTCTTGTAGCCAATCAGGCACGCGAACATCTTTGATTATGTGGTCTATGTGGGGAATATATGGTTTGAGATCAAGAATCGGACTGTTGTTAAGGGCGTCGATGTTTTCAATATACACTATATTGTTTTTCACTGAAATAATCTTACATAAGCTCATGGCAATAAGGTTTGGCCGAACAGGCGCGCGGCAGGCGAAAACACCGGTTAGAGGATTTTTCTTGTTGCCACGTGGATGGACCTGAAGGATACTTCTTTTTTCACGTGTATCGTTTCTATCAAACCAATATAGCACGAAAACGTGCGAAAAGCCATCCAGCCCTTTAAGAGCATCTGTGTACTTCTTAAAAATATGCAAGCTCACAGACTTGCCTTTTCTTTCTATTCTGCCGACCGGGTACAGTTCGAAGAAACTGCTGGTGTCCTCACCTTTCATGGAATTTGGCTTCACTGAGTCATTGCCCAATGCGCATGTTGTACTACAGCCAGCCGTCATAAGGCTGTTAAAAAGCACAGCACGTCTTGAAATATTCATGTCAAGTTCCTTTCAGATTACAATCCGTAGTAGAATATATAATGGTTTGGTAGTATGAAGACTCTTGTATATCAAGGCATCAGACCTTAAGCGGCCTAACAACTCCCTGTTCGTTGGTTTCTGGGGGCTTCCGTTTTGCTATACTCACATTCGGTGCCATTGGATTGGCGTTATCCTCCAAGGAACAAAAATGATGTTATAGTAGCACAAGAACATCTTAACCTATGAAAAATATTTGCTTCATAGCTGATGTGCACTGGGTACCTAGTCGCCGAAGACTTGGCGTCACAGGCCAGATGAAGCGAGGTGTACTTCAGGCACTGTCCGATGTTAACTGAACGGGCATCGTCACAGTTCTCAGTTGTCCCATTCACACCGGCGGCAGTAAGCCCTTCCACGACAGCATCGCCTCCAACGTGGCCTCTGCCCATCTTGAAAACGACGACGCTGCCAGAATCGTGGATGATAACAAAGGGAGCTCGTGGTCTCAGACGTTTTTCGCTTTCCAGTTGTCGCCATAGAGGGAGATAGGATTTCCTCGCCAAGTCTGTTGTTGGACCAGTAAGGGCGGAGGTCAGAGTCACGCAACTGGATGATATGACTGCCGAGAATCAATGTTTGAGCAACGTAGTGATTCGGGGGCATCTTGTCGGTGTGGAATCCAAGCAAATTGAGTTTCCTGCCCACTGTAAGCCGCTTGACAGTCTCAGACAGCTCCGGCGCTGGTCCCAAATGGATGTTGAGTTCTTGGCCATGCTTGTCCCTAAGAATCAGATGAGTTCCGAGCTCAGCTTTGCCGGTAGTCTTCTCACATGGATGGGTCTTGATCTCCTGCAGTTTGCCTGAGATGAGGACCAAACGAGGTTTCAGCCTTTGTTGCGCAACACCCTTGCCGTCACCCATCCCCCGTTGCCCTGGAGCAGCCGCCACCCAAATCAGCACGACCAGAGCAGTCACGAGCACGTTAATACCACCACGTCCGATAGCGTGAAGTCTTGTTTTGTCCAGGTTCTTCATGACAATTTCTCCTTATTAACGATATCTGTTTGTTATTTATCCACACGAGCATGATAGTAATGAGATGCTATGCAGGATTAGACCAGAACTTTGTAAAATTGTTCCGGCATGGAGCATTATCGCAAATCCAGCCATACGACATATGATATCAAGTTTCACTTAGTGTGGATTACGAAGTATCGAAAATCTATTCTAACAGGAGAGATAGCTAAAAGGGCCAGAGAGCTAATACGAGAGGTATGTCGCACTTGTGATGTTGAGATAATCCGCGGACATGTAGCTAAGGATCATGTGCACATATTCGTTTCGGTTCCGCCCCATATATCGGTTAGCAAGCTTATGCAGAGCATAAAGGGCAAAAGTTCCAGGAAGATGATGTCAGAGTTCAGGAATCTCAGCAAACAGTTTTGGGGCAGACACATCTGGGCCAGAGGGTATTTTGCAGCAAGTTCAGGCAATGTTACAGATGAAGTGATTATGCAGTATATAGAGCTTCAGGGTAAAGAGCCTGAGGACGGAGATTTCTGTATAGATGGCGGACTTTAGTGGGCTTACAGCCCAGCCATAAAGCTACCGCCTTCAGGCGGTAGTAGTTTACTTCAATGTAAGCTTTAACTTTGGCTTTGAACTTGCCCTGGATGGGCATATCCTTAACCTACTTATACGGCGAATGTATGATGCCAATAGGATTCATCGTGATTTTTCAATTTTCACCGAGCGCCAAAATAACTTCGTTAGAAATTAGTCTAGAATTAGTCTATGGCGATTATATCGGTTATTAAATAAGTGTTCTTATTGTGGTCGAGCCGGTACGCTTCGATCCAGCAATTGTCGATGCCGACGTAAACTTTTAAAAAGGTGCTGCGTGCACCCATGTCTCCTATCCCACGTGCATGGCCCGCGTCGATTTGCCATAGACCGTTGATTTTTGCGTAGGAAAAATTGTGGGTATGGCCGTTTATGTAAGCGGTAATACGATGCTGTCGCAAGAGTTCGGCGAAGCGGTGGCTGTTCCGTGGGTAATCGTCAAGATTATCACCTTTGTGGCGATGTCGGCCGTTGTCAATATCAGGAAGAGAAATGAACGGTTCATGGCCGAATACAAAAATGAAAGGTTTTCTAGTGCCCTCTAGATCGTTCTTGACCCATTTGTACAGGGCATCAGAAATGTCACCATTTGTTCCAGTATCTGATTGGCCGTCGTAATATTCATTGATAACTACAATATGCGAGTTCTTATAATCGAAAGAATATGTGGTTTCTTCGGAACCTTCAGGGCCGGGCGAGACGTGATCAAGTAACTTTCCCCTTCCATATTTCCTGAGCCATTCCATGTCCTCCGGCGTTTCCGCTTCGTGGTTTCCGATTACAGGATACCATGGATAATCAGGGCCTAATACAGTATTAACCATGTCATAAACACAGTCGGGGGGATCGATGTCACCGGGACTAACCATAAAGGCCCCTTTGCCTGTTTTAAGGATTGCCAAGCAGACGCCTTTAAAATATTCTGGTGTTAGATGTTCGGTGTTGGCGAATTCTCGCATATCTGCGGCGACGTCAAATGAGAAAACCGGCGTGTTACAGTTACACTGACAGCCAGCAAGTAACCCAACAATAATCCAAATACAAACATTAAACAAACCTCGGTATACTTTTTTAATTGTTTTCCTTCCTGTTAAAAGTGCACTCTAATAATTAAATCCAAATGCCTGATATTTTGTCTAAGCAAAATTAACATTGTCCTTTTTTTATCCATCTAATTCTCAAAAACAGTATTCAGATCACACTTATTGTGAATGGTTAAGCAACATTGCCAACCCAGTAACTCTACGGCCAATATCCCTTGCAGTTTCAATCCCTATTTCATCACATTCGATACCTTTCTGTTCATTGCTCACTAAGGCTGCTCCAAAATGTGCAGCCTTGGTGCCACCACCGACACATACCATATCATGACAGAACATTGCTGCCTGAACCACTTGTATGGTAAGTTCCTGTCCGCCGTTACGCACACCGCCTACAGCCAGAACACCTCCGACCTTATTGCGCAAAAGAGAACCATTGCGTGCCAACACAATCGTTCTATCCAGAAAAGCCTTACACTGTGACGTCATTGTCCCCAGATAAACGGGAGTTGCTATTATAATCCCTGCAACTTCTTCATCGCTGAGAACAGGAATTAATGAATTAAAATCATCTTCCTGTTTGCATTTGAGCTGTTTTTTACAGTAACCACAACCCAAACACCCACGAACATCTAAATCAGCAATCTCAATAATATCGGTCTCAATATCACCCGACTCATTGTGAACTGCCTTGAGGCAAACCTCTAAGCTTTTTTGAGTTGTTTGACCTTTACGTGGACTGCAATTAATTCCTATTATTTTCATGTCATATTCCTGAGTTATTATTAAACTGTAGCTTTGTAATAAAGCTGTTGGTTTTGTGGTTTTGCTTCGATTTTACCTTCCAAGGACAATTCTTCTACATACTTGACAACTTCATTTCGATGAAGACCAAGACCTGCTGCAATATCATCAATAGAACAAGGCCGACGCTGTAAAAGTGTCAAGACATCCTCACGT